>JBOGJT010000028.1:0-12721 GCA_050745065.1 Terriglobia bacterium | reverse complement strand
CTGCGATAGGTCTTCATCCAGATGATCAAGAGACTGCTTCTGCTGGAGGGCCTCTTGAAGCGACTTCCCGATCATGGGGAGTAACTCTTCGGCTTCCTGCCGGCTGAAATATCGGTCAGACATGGCTCATCACATCCCGAGTGAGAGTGGGTTCTTCACCATTTTGTCTCGTAGGCGCGCTGCGTGTTGCGCCGGACCAAGCGGGCGTAGCAAGCGGCGCTCTTCCGACTTAATTCGTGGTTGGCCGCAGGTCACTGAGGCGCGCTCTCAACCGCCGCGCGTGTGCATTTCAAGATGCAGATTCTTTCGCAGGTCATCGGCGTGAAAAAGAACGCCGCGCTCAGGTAGCAGCTTCCGCGCCTCGGCGCCCCGGTCGGCGCGGCTCGTCCACGTGGTTTCGATCACTTGGGCAATCTCAGCCGCGGGCGCGCCGCTCCGCAGAAGCGCCTTGACGTTCACGCCACCCACAGCATAAAGGCAAAGCAGCCAGATGCCGTCCGGTGTCAACCGGCTGCGATCGCAAGTGCCGCAGAACGGTTGGCTGGTGGAGGAGATGACGCCAAAAACGGTTCCGTCTGCCAGCCTGAACCGGTCTGCGGGCGCCTTGGCGAAGCCGTTCGCCTCGCGTCCGGCGACATCAACTGGAGCAACTCGCCCGAAAGCGCTCGCGGCGACTTGCAGGATTTCCTCGCGCGTGACGACATCATCCATGGACCACCGCGTGGCGCCGCCCACGTCCATATATTCAATGAAGCGGATTTCGGCTGCGTGGTTTCGGCTGAATTCGAGCAAGCTCGGAATTTCATCGTCATTAAATCCGCGCATGACGACCGTATTGATTTTCACGGGCTCAAATCCGCACCGCCGCGCTTCCTCGATTCCCTCGAGTACCGCGCCGAGCGCGCCGCTCCGAGTCAGAGCGCGAAAGCGCACCGGCAGGAGCGTATCCAGGCTGACCGTGACCCGCTTCAATCCTGCGCGCCGGAGCGACTGCGCCATCCGCGCGAGCAAGACTCCATTCGTTGTGAGCGCGAGGTCTTCGACGAGGGGCATCGCAGCGAGCATTTCCACCAGCGCCGGCAGGTCGTGGCGTAACAACGGCTCGCCCCCGGTAATCCGTATGCGCCGCACTCCCAAACCGGCGAAGATCCGCGTCAGGGCTGCGATCTCTTCAAAGGCGAGGATTTCCTCGCGCTCGACCCACGCGTATTCGTCTTCGGGCATGCAGTACCGGCAGCGCAGATTGCACCGGTCGGTCACCGAAATGCGCAGGCTCCGCATGGGGCGATGGAACACATCAAGAACCGGGTTGGCGCGGTCTGCCGTCATCTCGTCAGTGGATGTGCTTCACTTTCTTCTGCATATAGTCCATCAGTAAATACTGCCCCAACGTGTAAGGCGTAGTGAAATAGGCTTTGCCGCGGCAGATTTCGGTGACCTTTTGCACAAAATGAATGAGTCCGTAATCCGACGCGAGCATAAAAGTATTGATCAATATACCGTTTCGGCGGCAGCGCGCCACTTCGTGGAGCGTTTCGGAGACGACGAGCGGATCAAGCCCGAAGGCGTTCTTGTAAATCCGCCCGTCTTCGAGCGTCAGGGCGGAGGGTTTGCCGTCCGTGATCATCACGATCTGGCGCATATCCTTCTTCTGGCGCGAAAGGATGCGCTGCGCCATGCGCAAGCCCTCGCGGGTGTTCGTGTAGTAAGGACCCACTTGCGCGCGCGCGAGCTGGCCCAGCGGAATTTCCTCCGCCGAGTCGTGGAACAGCACCATATGAAGGGTGTCGCCGGGGTATTGCGCGCGGATCAGGTGCGTGAGCGCCAGGGCCACTTTCTTGGCCGGGGTGAAGCGGTCCTCGCCGTAAAGGATCATGCTGTGGCTGCAATCGAGCATCAGCACCGTAGCGCACGAGCTTTGGTATTCGCACTGGTGTACCTGCAAGTCCTCGTAGTCAAGGTCCAGCGGAATCTTCAAGCCTGAGCGGCGGATGGCGGACAGGAGCGTCGAATTCACGTCGAGGTTCATCGTGTCGCCAAACGCATAACGGCGCGTGGATCCGCCAGATTCCACGCCCGTTGCCAGCTCACGCGTATCGTGGCGGCCAAAGCTCGACTTGCCGAGCGATCCCAACAAATCCTTGAGCGTCTTGAAGCCGAGAAAATCGAGTGCCTTGTCCGTCACCTCGAATTTCACTCTGCCCTCGAGTTCGTTCGCCGCGGCGCCCGGCGCGGGGGTCACGCGGCCCTCGAGATGATGCGGCTGATCGATCGTGATGTAACCTTCCTCGGCAAGACGCTGCGTGAGTTGATTGAGCAGATCGTGCAGCCGCGATTTCTCGTAACTCTCTGGATTTTCCGCGAATTCCTTGAGAAGGTCGTCCGGAATCATCCCTCCTTCGTGCAGAGCATCGAGAAGCGCCTGATGCAGCTGCTCCATCGTTTTCTCCGGATCTCTGTCCATCTCGTAGAATTCGCTGAATTGGCTGTAGAATCCGCTATCGAGCAGGAAATCCTGCAGCATCTGCAAGAGGTCTTCAGAGGTGAGGCCGTCGAACGGGTCCCCGTTGTACTTGGTGTAGTTGATGTATTTCAAGCTAATGCACCCGTTCACTTCACGTGGTTCGTGGTACGCCGCAAGCCTAATTCCAACCTGTGTTCGGAAGATCGCGTGCTTCTCACGGCGGCGGAGAGCGGTCGACGTTTATCAATTCAACGACCGGCGGCGCACCGGGCCGGGCCCCGGCTCGTCCGCAGGCGCTTCGGCACGCCGCGGCTCGGCGTGGTAACCCAACTCCTCGTTCCGGCTGATCTTTTTAAGCGCGTACAAACCCTCGAGCACGAATTCCGCGCCCGAAACCTGCAGCGCCTTGTCGTCCTTGGCCTTGATACCGAGGGGATCGACGGCTTCGAGGAGCCCTTGGATCTTTTTGAACTGCGGGAAAATCTCTTCGGCTGGCGCGCCGTCGGCGTACTTCAGGCTGCCTCCCAGCTCAAACCATTTCACAATGCCGCTGAGCGGTACGCCGTCAAAATACTTGCGGAAAATGCGCGCCGTGGCCTGGCGGATCATGTCGCGCGCCACCGCGTCTCCGCCGCGCAGTTCGCCTTCATATTCCAACTCGAACTTGCCCGTGATCGAGGGCAGCGCAGCGTAAATATCCGAGAGGCGCGCCACGACGGTGCTTTCGCGGCTGACGAGCGCCCTTCGCTCGGCGTTTGAGAGGGCGTTCTCGAGGCAGGTGATCGGCATGCGCTGCGACACGCCGCTTCGTTTATCGATCTTCTTTTCTGCGCGAGCTTCGAACGCAATGCACTCCACCACTTCCCGGATGAACTCGGGAATCACCGTGCGCGCGCGGCCATTCCGGCCGGTCCATGCCTCCTGCGCGGTGATCGCCATGGCGTGCTCCATCGTCTGCGGATAATGGGTTCGGATTTCAGAGCCGATGCGGTCTTTGAGCGGCGTAATGATCTTTCCGCGCGCGGTGTAATCCTCCGGGTTTGCGGTAAACACCAGCGCCACGTCAAGCGGCAGGCGCACGGGGTAGCCTTTAATCTGCACGTCGCCTTCCTGCATGATGTTGAACAGGCTCACCTGGATTTTCCCCGCCAGGTCGGGCAGCTCGTTGATGGCGAAAATGCCGCGATTGGCGCGCGGCAGCAAGCCATAATGAATCGTCATCTCGCTCGAAAGCGCGTGGCCGCCCCGCGCCGCTTTGATGGGGTCGAGATCACCAAGGATGTCCGCGATGGTCACGTCGGGGGTGGCAAGCTTTTCCACGTAGCGCTCGTCGCGGGGAAGGTAGTCGATGGGTGTATCGTCGCCCCGCTCCTTCGTCAACTCGCGGCAGGCGTGGCAGATGGGCTTGAGCGGATTATCATGAATCTCGCACCCGGCGATGAAGGGAATTTCCTCATCCAGCAGCGAGGCTAGGCCCCGTAAGACGCGGCTCTTGGCCTGACCGCGCAACCCGAGCAGAATAAAGTTGTGGCGCGAAAGGATAGCGTTTTCGATCTGTGGGACAACCGTATCATCGAATCCGATGATGCCCGGGAAGACCGGCGCGCCGGTCTTGAGACGCGCGGCAAGATTCACACGCATTTCGTCCTTCACGCTGCGCCCGTCGTAATTTGCCTTTTTCAGTGCGCCGAGAGTTTTCGGTCGTTCCATAGCTTTTATTATAGGTGACGTGGATGGATGCCTCAACGAGTGTTTCGCGGTCAGTCCACGGGAACTCGCTCGGGAGCGTCGAGGGGATCGCCGCCGGCCTTTTGCCTTATTTGGCGCGTGAGGTAGGATAACCCTTGTTCACCCAATCGCTGGCGAAGCTCTGCTCAAGATCGAGCACCCGAACGTGGGTGAAGCCCGCCCGGCGAAGCGCGCGGTAGGCCGGGTGAATGTTCGGGCAATGCGACATCGGACAGCACCCGCAATAAATGACCACACGTTTGTTTTTGCTGACGGAGCGCGCCCACTTCTCCAACTGCTTGATGCCCGCGGCATCGCGCGCAGGCCCCTCAATCCGCGCGCCGGGAATGTGCGCCGCTTCGTATAGAATCGGAAAGCCTACGCAAACGATGAGCGGCTTTTTCCCGGATTCCAGTTCCCTCGCCAAGGTCTGCGGCGAGATGCTCTGCGACGCGGGCCACGGAACCGCTTTGGCTTGAGTTTGTGCCGCGCAGGAGGCGCCTCCCAAGAGCGCGACTGCGGAAATGAGAAGGGTAGAGAAGGCAACGCAACCGGTAAGCTTTTGAAATGTGCGCATAAGTGGCCTAATCAAGTGATCCTCAATAGAGTGTAGCACCACAACTGGAGTTTCCGGGCAGCGACGGGCGATACTACGTCACGAGTTAGCGCGGGCTAACGTGGGCCTTCGCCATCCGCCGCCGCGTTCGATGGCAGCGGCGATAGCGAGAACAGTCTCCTCCTCATACGGCCGCCCCACGACTTGCACGCCAATCGGTAAGCCCTCGGGTGAGGTTCCCAGCGGCACCGAAACCGCAGGATTGCCAAGAATATTGAACCACTGCGTATAACTCATCGCATCCAGATACGTTACCCGCTTGCCATCCACCGTCCATTCGCGCTCGCCGTGACCGAAAGCCGGAATCGAGCAAACCGGGCAGATGAAAACGGGGAACTGCCTCATCTCGTGCAGCAGCCGCGCGCGGAGAGAATCGCGGGCTACCCAAGTCTCGATCAGCTCGTCCGCTGTGAGCGGGGGATACTCTGCGACGATTTCGAGAAACTCTTTGAAGATGGGGCTAAGATCGCGCTCGTGACCCGCGATCATCGGCCGAAGGATCATGCCTCCGGCGCGCCCGAAGATGTTCCACCAGAGGGTTCTCGCTTTGGCAAGACCACTGAGACCTGGGATATTCTTAAGGTCACCCAGATCGTCAAGGCTGTCGGGCTGCAAGGGTTTGAACGGGGAGACGGTGAATCCGTCCTGGCGTAAGATTTCCGCCGCATGGCGCACTGCGGCGCGTGTTTCCGGCGTGGCGGGGGCCGAGTCATCTTCATCGAACCATCCAATACGCAGCGCCCGAACGTCCTCGCCGGTGAGCCGGCGCACAGGCGCCGACACGGATGAAGGATCGCCGTCATCCTGGCCGGCCATCACCTCAAGCATGATTTCGAGATCGCGCACCGTGCGTGCCATCGGGCCCACCACGCCAATCAAAGCAAAGGGTCCGGCGGAAGGCGGATAGTGGCCCGTGGCGGGAATGCGTCCCGGCGTAGGCTTAAGTCCGCAGATGCCCGAATAGTGAGCCGGGACCCGCACCGAGCCGCCGCCGTCGCTGCCTACGCCGGCCGCTGAAAGCCCCGCTGCGATCGCGGCCGCCTCCCCGCCGCTCGACCCGCCCGGGGTGTGGCCGAGGTCCCAGGGATTTTGCGTGCGGCCATAAAGCGCATTATCGGTTTCGTAAGCCATCAGCAGCTCGGGCGTGTTGGTGTTGCCCATCAGGATGGCTCCCGATTTTCGCAATCGTGCGACCAGGGGCGCGTCGTTTGGCGCGACGCGGCCAGCTCGCAGCCGAGTGCCCGATTCGCACCGCCAGCCCGCCACGTCAATTGAGCTTTTGATCGTGATCGGGATGCCGTGCAATGGCCCCGGTTCCGCGCCGGAGGCCAGGGCTCGGTCCGCGGCGTCCGCTGCGCGGAGCGCGCCCTCGCGGTCCACCCAAACCAACGCATTCAGGCGGGGGTTGAAGCGCTCGATCTGGGCAAGGTGCGCCGCCACGAGCTCAGCCGCGGTGATTTCCCGGCGGCGAATCAGCGCGGCCATTTCTGAAACGGAAAGAAAGTTGAGTTCTGACATGCGTTGATGAGCAGCAGTAGGACAGGGTTTTAACCTCGCCTTGTCGAGCGTTTCTCCCCTTTCGTTTCGTCCCACGCCAGCGGCAGGATTGAGACTCTGCATTGCTATTCCAGCCGCCGCGTTGGTAAGAAGCCTCGGCTAAAGCCAACACTGTTCACTTAGCGGATTTTTCGCCGCGTGCGAAGATTTTGGCCACATGTCATTCTGAGCCCTTCGCTCGTCATTTTGAGCGCAGCGAAGAATCTCAGTATTTCCGCTCAGGGTAAACTCCGCGAAGAATCTGCTTTTCCCGTTTGACTTAGATGCAGATTCTTCGCTCCGCTCAGAATGACAGGCACTGACTTCTTTCGCACAATGGCAAGACACTGCCTAAGTGAACAGTGTTGCGGCTAACGGCGGGCGCGCAGAAGTGTTGGCTTCGACACCGATGAATCGGGCAGCCTACCCATCTCCGCTGCGTGTGGCTTCCGTGGTTCCCGGTGTTTTGGCGGTCCGCCGCTGTTCCCACGGCCCCCGCCGCAGGAATTTCCACGTCGCGGGTGCGCGGCGCCGGAGTGCGGGGGTCGCGACCATGCGCTCCTTGAGGCGTTCGAGATCCTCCGGGCGGTCGATATCCTCCAGGGGGTCGAGGAGCGCGCACGAGAGTCCGTGGCGAGCGAAGCGACTAAAGGTGTCGTGAAACGCTTGCGGCGTTCCCCAGCGCACGCCTTGAAATAATTGTTCGTGCGGCGGGGAAAGCCTACCGCTGCGGCGCCGCATGCCCACCAGGTAGTAGCCGCCGTCAGGACATGGTCCAAGCACGGCGTCCGCACCGCGAAGCTCACGGAAAGCGCGAAGCAGCGTTCGCACGGAAAGCTCGGGAGAATCGGTCCCGATCACCACCGCGAGCGTGTGTTTCGATAGCAGTTTGCGGAATGCGTGGTGCAGCCGCTCGCCAAGGTGTTGGCCGCGCTGCCGCTCGACGCGCACCGGCAATCGATCGTCCGAAACTGCGCAGACCGCGTACTCCTCGCGCAGGCGCCGCGAGCCGGCCGTCATCAGTACCAGGGTCAGCCTATTCTCGAGGGGATGGGTTTTGCGCAGGACATCGGCGGTGAGCGCGGCCTGAAATTCTGCGGCGCCACGCGGCCCGAGCAGCGGAATCAGCCGAGTCTTGGCCTTCCCAGGCACGGGCGAACGGGCGAAAATGGCAAGCGCAGCGGCGTTGGAAGAGCTTAATTGACGATTGGGAAGGGTTGAGATATGCGAGACTCGCGAGACGGAATCGGCCCCCGGCTCAGATAAACATTTCTTCGTCCTGGCCTGCCTTGCGCCCGGCGGCAGACCTGCGGTGGGATAAGAAAAAGCCAAACCCGGTCGCGATCCCTCTCGTGAGTGCTGCGACTTCACGAACGGGCCCCAGCACTCCCCGCTCGACCGCGCCTGCAGTGCTCCCCACCCGTTCAGCTAAGGAAGTAATCATCAGGTCAATCCGGCCAACCTGCTCGCGGGTTCTGGCCAAAATATCGTCCAGCACGGAATCCAATGTCTCGACGCGCGCCAGCACGATTCGGCTGACCTCCGCCGCATTCGCCGTGACGGTCTTCATCGGTTCGCGCGATTGCGCGAGCACGTCGAGCGCGATATGAACAACCGTGTCCATGTGCCGCCTGGCTTCGCGGCTCACAAACGTGACCTGCTTGTACGCCTTCCAGACCATCAGGAAAAGGCTGAGCAAGATCAGCATCTGAATGACGATTGCCACCGCGGCGACAACCACGAACACTGCGATAAGGGTTCCGTGGTCCATTGTTTGTTTTGACTCCCGAACCGGGGACTAAGAAAAACCGCCAACGTGCCGGCGGCAGTTCCCCTCAATAATTGCTCGCGATTGCTGGACCGCCACTTTACACGGCCATCATCGCTGTGTATCCGGTTTTCTAGGATCGGGTATCGTGCGCTGCACGATGGATGCGCCGTCGGGAAAAAGGCATGTCCACATCACACCCAAGCGCGCCCTAGCGGCTTTTGGTTCTTTCTTCTTGGTAAGCCGCTCTGCCCGCCTCTAGCGCCGCCGAAAGCTGATCTTTCTGCTGCGCGACGATGTCCTTTGCCTTCCCCACCATCTGTTCGGCCTGCTCGCGCACCTCTTTGCTTCTGGCGTTAACGTAATTCCGACCTTGCGCGGCCTTCGCGCCGATCATGTCGCGCGTTTCCTGGCCGCTGCCTGGGGCAAAAAGAAGGGCAATGGCCGCACCAAAGCCGATGCCCGCCAGAAAGAACACAAAATTCGAGGCCACGCGACTATTGCCGCCTTCAGTCATATTTTCAGCCATGGCACACCTCTCTTTGCATGGTCACCCGCTGTCTGCCGGTTCCGCGTACGGCACATTCTGAGGAGCGGAGCGGCAGCCTGCAAGGGAATTTCATACCCGGTCTGTATCACGAGGAAGCAAATGGCCCCGCCTTCACCGCGGTTCTTCCGTCCGCTTGCGGCCATTCTCCGGAGAGCGAATCGGCGCGGAACTACGATCAGTTCGGGATCATTAGTTTTCAGCGGGCCGCGTAAAGCCGGTGCGATCCGCCCATTCCTTCGCCTTGCCCTTCAGTCCCTCCGCGCGTTTCCGACCCTCGGCCATCAAGTCTTCAGCCTTGCGGCGAACCGCTTCCTGTTGCGAGGTCACGAATTCTCTTCCGCGCTCCACCTTGCGGTTGATCATCTCACGCGTCTCGCCACCGCTTTGCGGCGCGAGAAGCAATCCCGCCGCCGCGCCGATCCCAAGCCCAGCAAGAAAATATAGCGCCCCGCCGCCTGAGCATTGTCTCGCCATAAACCTTAACCTCGCACTTCCTCCCCTGTTGGCTATTCTAACACTTCCTAGTCGAAGTGTTTCAAGAATTATTTGAGCTAAAAGAATGACATATATAATAAACCGGCTGGCCGGGCTATTAAAGTTTTATACAGAGCCCCATAAACGAGCGGCGTACGACTCCATGCATGCCGTTCAGTAGCATCGCACTGAGGGGGTGCAAATGACCGGCGGCTCTCCCAGAGGCGATGTTCCCGTCAACCCGTGAGCGCACTGTCGCGTGTTAAATATCTCGTGCTATTGCTTGGATGGAGCCGCGGGGGTAGTCTGGTTCACGGGCGTAGAGGAGAGAATCTTAAATTTCGACTTGAACTGCCTGTAGTCAGTGTACTTTACGATTTCTTCGATGTGGACAGGCGGCGCGCCGTTACCAAAGTACAGCGTGTCATCCGCCTTCGTAAACGTGGGGAACCAGTACTTGCCGTCAATTTGCTGGCGCCATGTGGAGAAGCGGGGAAAGCGGTTACTTTTGGTTTGAGGGATCATGCGGCCCGTAGCCTTCACGATTTGTAAATCATGGTCATCAACCCAGACCACGCCTTTGAAGTAGAGTTGGCCCTTTTTAATCTCCTTGGGCCGAACAGAAAAAACGTAGCAAGTGATGTAATCCAGATGAACGTGGCCCATGTATTGAACGTCGTATTTCGGCAGGCTGTCCGTCGTGAGTACGAAGGGCTGAATGTCGCGGAATGACTGAATGTCCTGTTCGGTGACAGTGAGCTGTTTCAAGCTGCTTTCCGGGGCGTAGGTTACCTGCTCGATGCGTTTATTGTTGGCGCCATAAAGGATGTCCCAATCCTGTTCCCACGTGCCATCGACTTGGCCGTTCGCGTCGTACTCGTAGACCTTATTGATCTGATGGTAGGTGTAATTGTCGCGTGCTTCGGCGAACAGTGTTTCTTTGGCCGCAAAGGTGCGAATGATGTTTTGAATCTGGGAGGGACCGGGGTCGGCCAACGGGGCGTCGCTCGGTGGCGTCGCCGCATCGCTCGCAGCGGGTCTGGCGCCTGCGGAATTGTTCTGGGAACCAGCGTGGGTGCTCGTGGATGGCGCGGCCACGGGTTGGGTCGCGGGCGCTGGCGGCGGAGCGGGCGAAGCGGCCTCCGGAGCCGGTCGCGCGGCAGCGGGCTGTGCCGGGGCGGGCGCGCCCGCCGAGGGCTGCGCCAGCGCTTCGCTCGCCTTCTGAAGGGCGTCGATCACGCTGTCGGTGGCGCCGTCCTGATAGAACTGTTTGACCAAATCCGGGTTCAGCGCAAAGTCAACGCCGCGCTGATGAATGATGACGATCATCTTCTGCGGGCTGGCGCCTCCAATCAGCAGCAGCGTGATGTCGTCCGCGCTGAGCCGCTTGCGGCTTGACGCGCTGGCAGCGGTTCTACTCGATTGCGGCGGCGAGCTCGGGAGCGCCGGAAGCGAGAACGCGGCAGCTGCAGCGGCGAGGAAAAGAGCCAGAACCAAGGCGCTGCGCTGAGGTGCAGTTTTCATGGTGAATGCGCGCAATCGCGCTCTACTGCGGACTATAGACACTCATCACGCCAGATGTTGTAGCGGCGGCCTCTGGCCGCCGGTTTTTCGGCGCTGAGAAGGTGCCGACGCAGCGAAAGCTGTCAATCGACTATGTAACCGGCATTAGTGGCTGCGTCCGGCATGACGACTTCGCTTTCGGAGGCACAAATATACACCCGCTTCCCAGTCCATGCCGGGTCTTCAACACCCTACTTCAAACCATCCCTATAGAATAGAGACTCAATCGCCGGTACGAGTTGTCTCGCGGGCGCGAATTTCGTCTCACCGTGCGCGCCGTTTGTTCTTGAGGCGGGACTGGCGCAGCTTGCGGCGGCTCCTCTTTGGCTTGGATATTTCGAGCGTCACGCTTCCCACGCGCCGCACTTCCCAGGTCTTGGCCTTTCCCTCGTTCTTGTTTTCCATGTCTCTCCGCGGAAATTCTCAAACTCAAGTTACCTTTACTATTGTACAGAATACGGCAGGGAGATAACCATCTCTCTTGCCAAGCCGGCTATCCGGAACTACAACACTTGACCAACGGGGAGTTGCGGCGCGCCGCCGATCAAAGCTAGAATGCCCACAATGGGGTTAGCGCCCGACACTATGAAAATTGCACTCTCCGTTTCAGAGAAAGAAAGAGCCAAGGGGTCAACCTCGCCGTATTTCCTGGCCATGGTCGAGGCAGGGGCAAAGCCTGAAGAACTGCAGCTTGTGAGCCCTGCCGACGCGGTCCGGCTCCGGGCGGAGGATTTTGATGGCATTCTGTTCGCCGGCGGCGATGACGTCGACCCGGCGTTTTATAACGAAAACATAAAATATCCGAGCGTGCGCGTGGATCGCGACCGGGATTTATTCGAATTCGGCTGCCTCGACCGTGCTCGCCGCGCTCATCTACCTGTCCTCGGGATCTGCCGTGGAGCACAGATGATCAACGTCAAATTCGGAGGCTCGCTCTATCAGGATTTGAAGAGCGAATGGACCCCTGAAGATGAGACGAACATCGCGGTGGAGCACAAACAACCTGGCAATCGCGCGGACCGCACCCACGGCGTGACGGCCACTGATGCGGACGCACGGCTGGCCCAGGCGATTCACGGGAACTGCCGAGTCAACAGCATGCATCACCAGGCCATCCGCGTCGTGGGGCGGGGGCTGAGGGTGAGCGCGCGCTCGGAGGATGGGCTTGTGGAAGCCTTGGAGTCGGCGGACGGATCGTTTATGTTGGCCGTGCAGTGGCACCCGGAAGAACTGGTTGAGCATGTGGAGCAGAGAAAAATATTCGAAATGTTTATTGACAGCTGCCGTGCGCACGTCGAGCGCCGGCGCGTGGCGAGCCCCGGAGCCTGATGTCCCGCCGCGCGGAGCGGCCGCCAGCCGCGCTGCCATTCTGAGTGGGTGGCGCGGAATCTGCGCTGCTTTCGTTGCGACCTGATGAGGATCACATTCTCTAGTGACACCGAATTGTAGCGGCGGCCTCTGGCCGACGGTTTTTCGGCGCTCAGAAGCTGTGAAAAAATCGGCCAGCGATGTCATTCCGAGCAAGGCGAGGAATCTCGCCCTTTTGTTTCCAACAAAAAGCAGATGCTTCGCTACGCTCAGCATGACAAATTCAAATTTTTTCACACCTTCTCAGAGAGCGCCGCTACGGCAAATGCTCATCGTGGACTTATGACGCTCCGTATAACTCAGATTTAGCCGGGCAGGGCTTCAACCCTACCCTCCTGCTGCGGCGGCCCTGAGCGGCGGGAGATCCGGCCCAGCGAGGTTTCCAATATGCCCATGTACTCTCGAAGGAGTTTTCTCAAAGGCGCCGCGGTGATAGGCTCCGGCGCTGCAATGCTCGGGTTTGGATCGAGCGGCCAGGCGGCCCCTGAACCGCATATCCATTTTCCAAGCGAGGCGCGCGCTCGCCTCAGCGTGACGCCCTGGCCTTTTCGCGCTTACATTGAAAGCCCCACCAACCACGACCGCAATCCGAAGCTCCCCGGCATGGGCTTGACGGACTTTGCCGCGATGGTGGCGGAAAAATTCGATGTGCAC
>JBOGJT010000027.1:0-7159 GCA_050745065.1 Terriglobia bacterium | reverse complement strand
CCCCACATGAGCGGGCGCAGCAAGCAGCGCCCCTACGAAAGCAGAATGACAGCCAAATCGCGCTTTTCAGCAGACTGCTAAAAATAAAATTTCAACGCCAATTGGACTTCGCGCGGATCGCCCGGCCCGCCTGAGTCGGTACCCAGGATCGGGCTGAGTGTGCCGAAAACTTTGCCAAAGGATCCGGGGGATCCGATGTTTGCTGACGGGTTGGCAAAGTTGGGATGGTTAAAGGCGTTGAAGAACTCGGCGCGCAGTTCAAAGCGCTTACTCTCCGTAATCCGAAATTCTTTAAACAAGCTTAAATCAACGTCCCAGAGTCCGGGTCCGTGGAGCAGGCGCGGAGCGCAGGTGCCAAACTGTCCCGGCGCGGGAACCGCAAATGACGCGGGATTCATAAAGAATCCACTGCCGCCAATGACGTAATCGCTGGGGTTCGTGGTCGCCCCGGCAAAAGGATTGCCAACGCAACTGGCGTAGGAATCCTGCCCGCCGCTGGGCGCTGTGCCCGTGGTATCCGGGCCGGTGATGTCGAACGGGCTGCCGGTTTGCGCGGTGACGATGGTATTAAACTGCCAGCCGCCCAGAGCGGCTTCAGCGGCACGGCTCGAATGGGAAAGATAGGTGCGGCCCCGGCCCACCGGCAACTGCCAGATCAAATCGCTGACGAAGCGGTTCTCCACATCAAACGGCGAATTGCTCATTTCGTTGCCATAGTTGTACGCGTTCTGTGGGAAGGCGCCCCCGGTGAGGTTATCCACAAAATCCGCAAGGTTGTGGCTCCAGGTGTAGTTGAGGTTAAAGGCGAGTCCGTGAGTGAACGTCCGGCGGAGCGAGACTTCGAGCGCGTTGTAGTCCGTGTTGCCGTCGTTCGTGGCCAACTCAAGGAAGGCGTGGGTTCCGACGCCGCTTGGGGCGGTCATGACCGTGTTGAGGTTAGCGTAGGGGTAGGTAATAACCGGTGTCCCGCCACTAAATCCCGTCACGACACCCTGGTTTGCGTTACGGAGGCGGTTCATCCGGCGGCCCCAGTTCCCCACGTAATTCACCGCCAGCATCATGTTGCTGGAGAGCTGAATCTCCGGCCCGAAGCTGGTCTGCTCCACGTAGCTGGTGCGCTGGTTCGGGTCTTGGGCGCGGATCTGGAGGCCGGGCAGCGTGACTAGCGCCGGCGTGAAGTCATTCGAGGGGAAACCGGTATCCAGGAACATCACCGGGGTGGTTGAGCCAATCCCCTGCCCCAGGTTGGCGTTAAGGAGCCAGGGTGGATTCAGAGCCTCCATGGCCTCCGAGCCGATCCGGTTCGTGGGCTGGTAGAAAATCCCGTAACCGCCGCGAAGCACGACGCGGCTGAGCGGATGATAGGCGAACCCCAGGCGGGGAGCAAAGTCCTTGTAGTCAGGATGAATCAACGAGCGGCTGTACCAGCCGGACGCACCGGCGGCCACCGGGACAAGCGAACCGCCGTTGGCGGGGCTGAAGTTGGTGAGCTCGTCCTGGTGATTGAGGGTAGGAGAGAATAGCTCGTAGCGCAACCCATAGTCCAAGGTCAAGGTCCGCTTGGCCTGCCAGGTGTCTTGCGCGTAGAATGAGTGCCCAATGTTGTAGTCATGAACCACCAGCGGCGTGGTGAATGATATCGAATCGATATCGCCTAAAAGGAAGTCGGGAACACCGAACTGGCCGTTGGCGGTGTAGATGCCATCCGCGGTGATCTGGCCTTGCGGAGACTCAATATCAAGGAAGTTGTCGCTCTTGTGGAGATATTGGTATCCGAAGACGATGCTGTGTTTCCCGGTCAGCTTGGTGAGGCTTTCGAGCAACTCCCAGCTTTGCGCAATCTGCCATTGCGGCCGCCAGGGCGAGGTGCCGAGCCGGACGAGGCCATTGATGTTGATCGGGGGCACTCCGGCGGTGTTCGGCCCTACCGGAACCCCCGTCAACCCGAACTGCGACGCCGCTGACGTGCCGAGCGTTACGCCGATGGGGTCGCTGTGGGCGTACTCGCGGTTAAACCCGACGCGCAACTCATTCAGCAAGGAATTCGAGAGGGTGGTGTTCAATGAAAGCGCCACCTGCTGATCGCGGATGTGATACTGCGTGGCGAAATTGCCATTGCCCGCCAGCGGATTCGACGTCCAGGGCGGGTCTTGCCGCGTGACGTGGTAATAGCTGTAGCTTCCGAAAAGGTGGTTCTTTTCGTTGATTTGCTGATCGAGCCGTCCGTCCAGCGACCACGTGTCGTTGGGAACCGAGGTGGCAAACTGATAGTTATTGCCGCCCGTCCAACTTCCCGGCGTTCCTTGGACGGCTACGGCGCTAGGGATGTTTGGCGTTGGGAACAGCGCCAGGAGTTTCGACCCCACGGAATCAATGCAGCCATTTTTGATGACGTTCGCGTTGACGCAGCCGCTTTGCCCGGCCACGGCGGAGGGCGTGAGGCTATAGGGAAGCTCAGTGAAATTTCCCGCCTGCATCATCGGCGTGGGGACCACCGAGTCAACGGTGTCTGACTCCCGGCTGGCGAACCGCTGATAGTCGAAAAAGAAGAACGTCTTGTCTTTGATGATTGGGCCGCCGATCGTGCCGCCGTATTGGTTCTGGCTGAAATGGCCTACCGGCACCCCGTCTTTATTGTTGAAGAACGTGTTAGCGTCGAAGACGTTGTTGCGCACGAATTCCCACAAGTCACCGTGAAACTGGTTCGTGCCGGACTTCAGCGTGGCGTTGACTACGGCCCCGGCCGAGGCGCCGAATTCCGACGAATACGTGCGCGTCTGCACCTTGAATTCTTGCAGCGCGTCAGGCGGCGGCTGCACAACCTGCACGGAGAATTCCTGCAGGTTTTCCGAGTTTGAGTTGTTGTCAATCCCATTCAGAAGAAAATCATTTTGGAGCTCCAGGTTGCCGTTGGAGCTGAAGCGGTCGGGCGCGGGGTTAGCCGCGTTGTAGTATTTTTGCACTCCCGGCTCGAGCAAGGCCAGGTCGGCATAGCGGCGGCCATTGAGCGGCAGGTCCACGATCTGGCGGCGGTCAATCACCTGGCCAACCGCAGCGGTCTCCGTTTGCAGCAGTTCCGGAGGCGTGGTGACGACCACTTCCTGGCGCACGGAGCCGACGCTTAAGGTGAAATTGACGGCCATGCGCGACTGCACGTGAATCACAATGGCGGATTGGACTTGCTTGCTGAATCCCGAGGCGCTGGCGGACGCCGTGTACGTTCCGGGAAGCAACGCCAGAACCTGATACGTGCCATCAGCGTTGGTGCGGGTCGAGACGCTCACGCCCGTGTCCTTGTTGGTCACCGTCACGGCGGCGTTAGGGATGACCGCACCGGAAGAATCGCGTACCGTGCCCACGATGGCGCCGCGGTCGATCTGGCCCCATAGCGGGCTTGCCGCGACAAACAGAACGAGAAGGATTACACCCAGCCTCGTATTGGTGCTCATCATTATTCTCCTTTGAGCCATCAGCGGTATATAGTTCAGATGACGCGTCAGTGTCAAGCGCAAAATGCTGAGATTGAGATAATCGCTTAGCGCAAACCGGCGTAGCCGCCCGCGAAGTCCAGGATGCGCCGTCCGCAGACGGTGACGTTGACAAGGGCCGATTCAGTGCGTATGATCGCCGTTCGGCATCGAGCGTGGGTTCGAAGACAGACCCGTTGCCGATGACGGACGGTGAGAAGTTTCCCAATCCTCGCGAGGAGGTCGCTGCGAGCGCTCAGTACGCGCCGCCTCCGAAGCGGTTTGCTGTGACAAAGGATTTTTCGAGCCTACGGCGGCGCGCTTTGAAGCCGGCGCCTATCTCTCATGGGGGTCACGCAAACTGAAACCGGCCGGCCATCGGCCCCAAAGTGAACAAGGTTAGGGTTCGGGTGGCGGGCGCCATGCCGGTTCCCTGCCCTTGAGTTCCGCCCGCGCGAGTGATGCGGGTTGGGATTATCCGCAGCCAACAATCGAGTGACGGAGGATCGAACATGAGAGCCGGATTGACGAGGAAGCTCGCCTCCGCGGCGATGGTATTAATTTGCCTGCTGGTGGTTGCCTTAGCCGCGTGGCCCCTGGTGGCGTGGGCCGTCGCGCCGCGCGATGCCGCGATTAAGCCTGCCGAGGATGCGCACGCCTTGCCGGTTGATCGCGGGGCTGCCGGGCTGTGGCAAACCTTGTTGAAGCTCCACACCCGGGCCAGCCTGATTATGGTGACGGCGCATCCTGACGACGAAGACGGCGGAATGCTCGCCTACGAGTCCCGCGGGCAGGGAGCGCGTGTCGTGCTGCTCACGCTCAATCGAGGCGAGAGCGGGGCGAACGTCATGTCCGACGATTATTTCGACGCCTTGGGCCTCGTCCGCACGGAGGAATTATTGCAGGCGGGGCGGTATTACGGCGTTCAGCAATATTTTTCCACCGTCTGCGACTACGGGTTTTCTAAAACTCTGAAGGAGGCGGTGGATGAGTGGACGCGCGACCGGGTGCTTTCCTCAGTCGTGCGAGTGGTCCGCATGACGCGACCGCTGGTAGTAACCTCTGTTTTTGTGGGAGGCATTACCGACGGGCACGGAAACCACCAGGTCGCGGGTATGATGGCCCAGCTCGCCTATAAACTGGCGGGAGACCCGAACGCCTTTCCCGAGCAGATCCGGGCGGGACTGAGACCCTGGACGCCGCTGAAGGATTACGCTCGCGTGCCTTTTTCCATTGCCACCTCCAAGGGCCTTTACGATTACGCCGATCATCACTACTATCCCGTCCGCTTCTTCAATTACGTCACGAACCAATGGCATCCCGGAATGCTTGGCGCAAACCTTGAGATCCCCGAAGGAAATTACGCTCCGTTGATGGGGCTGTCCTATCGCCAGATTGCACGCATCGGTTTGGGGTTCCAGAAATCGCAAAATGGCGGCACGGGGATTCCTGACGCGGGACCGATGATGGCGCCCTATCATCGCTTCGCCTCCCGCATTCCGGCGGCGAACCAGGAAAAATCGTTCTTCGACGGCATTGACACTTCTCTTATGGGCATTGCCGGCCTGGCCAAAGGGCAGCATGCGGATTTTTTGCAGACGGGACTGAGCAACCTTAATTCTTTGGTGGAACAGGCGATGAAGCAGTTTTCGGCGCAGGACCCGGCGAAGATTGCTCCAGTATTGGCCGAGGGATGGAATGCGACGAGCGCTCTTATCAAACAGGTCGCGTCAAGCAATCTTACCCCTGAGGCGAAATATGATGTCACGCATGAGCTCAAGGTGAAGCAGGCACAATTTAACACCGCCCTGGCCGAGGCGCTTGAGCTAAGCACTCAAGCCACCGTGGCGCCTGAACACCCGCCGACAGGACCGTTCGCGGCATTTTTCGGCACGCCGGCGAGCTTCCAATCGGCAATCCCCGGCCAGAAGTTCTGGGTGAAGATTCATATGGCGGACCAGAGCGAACTTCCCGTTACGATCCGTAAGGTCTGGCTCAAAACCCCTCAAGGAGAAATGTGGACGGTAGCACCGCAAGGTCAGGTCCCAACCGCTCTGGCCGATCATCAGGCCGCCGATCTGCGCTTTGAAGTCACCGCGCCAGCGGACGCGGCGTACACGAAACCGTACTTCTCCCGTCCGACGATCGAGCAGCCCTATTACGATATTCTCGACAAAAAATATCTGAACCAGCCGTTCATGCCCTATCCAGTCTCAGCTTGGGTGCGCTTCGAGTACCACGGCGTTCCCGTCGAAACGGCGGAAGTAGTGCAATCCGTCGAGCGGATTACGGGGCCGGGAACCGTGTTAAACCCCTTGGACGTCGCGCCGGCCATCGCCGTTTCCATCGCCCCCCGCGCGGGCATTGTGCCGCTGAGCTCGAAGTCTTTTGACATTATGGTAGTGATTCACAGTAACGTGAAGGGCCCTGCGCGGGGAACCGTGCGCCTCGATGTGCCCTCCGGATGGACGCCGCAGCCCCAGTCCGCAGCCTTTTCCACCGCCAAGGACGGCCAGGATGAGCCGATGACTTTCCGGGTGATCCCGGCGAACCTCAACGAAACACCCTATACCGTCACAGCAGTGGCTACATACAACGGCCAGGAATACAAAGAAGGCTACCGAACTGTGGGCTACCAGGGCTTGCGGCCCTATAAACTCTACAGGCCGTCAACTTACCGCACGACGGGCGTTGATGTGAAGATGGCCAAGGGGCTGAACGTAGGCTACATCATGGGCACGGGGGACAACGTGCCGCAATCGCTGGTGAGCCTGGGGGTACACGTGCATTTTCTCACCAAGGATGACCTTGCCAGCGGTGAGCTCGCGAAGTACAACATCATCCTGCTGGGTGTGCGCGCCTATGCCGTGCGGGACGATCTGATCACTTACAACGGCCGCCTGCTCAACTATGTGAAGAATGGCGGCGTGGTGGTTGCGCAATACGAGACGCCGGAGTTTGACCACAACTACGGCCCCTATCCGTACAAAATGACCAATGACCCGGAAGAAGTGACTGACGAGCATTCGAAAATGGATATTCTTGACCCCTCCAACCCCGTCCTTGTCTGGCCGAACAAGATCACCACGAAGGATTTTGACGGTTGGGTGGAAGAGCGCGGGTCCAAGTTCATGGAGTCGTGGGATCCACATTACGAAGCGCTGCTTTCCACGCACGATCCCGATCAAGCGCTACAAAAAGGCGGGTTGCTCTACGCTCGATACGGCAAGGGAATCTACGTTTATTGCGCGTATGCTTTCTACCGGCAGTTGCCCGAAGGCGTTCCCGGAGCCTATCGCATATTTGCCAATCTGGTCAGTCTCCCGCTTAACCCCCACGCGCGGCCAGACGCCGCGACTGAAACGGACAATAGCGGCGAATAGACGGCGGACAGTGCGTTGATACGCTCATTCCGGCTGGCGCCGACCGGAAGGTCTGCGAACCTGAAATGCCCGCCTCAGAAGTGAAGCACTCCGTTTTCCTTCCACGAATACTCTTCGTTACGACGTCTCCGCCGCCTTCGTGGGGAAGGTTGTGACGAGCGTAACGAGCCGGGTGGGGGGTCTTTACCGGACTTTTCAGGGCAGATTGACAACTATACTTGACGACATAAGTCAGCGCCGTCCGATTCTGTAGCGGCGGCATCTGGCCGCCGGTCTTTACTTTTTGAAAACCGGCGGCCAGAGGCCGCC
>JBOGJT010000026.1:0-1839 GCA_050745065.1 Terriglobia bacterium | reverse complement strand
CCATAGCGCCGGTTCGGCAAAGACGTGAATCCACAGTGCGCTCTTCCCTACCATTGACCCTTCGGTCTGTATCTCAGACACTCTCCCACATCCGGCGTTGCATTTCTAATGCCCAATTAGGCAAAATACCCTCGCGCCCAAATGAGAGCAGTCCTGGAAGATTGCTGAAGAACTGTGAAAGCGTGCCATTCTGAGGGGTTATCATGTCGCGTTGCGAGACCCGCAAAGCACGAAGATAGGGCGTAGGGTGCTGCTTGCTGCGCCCTCACACGTTGGGCGCAGCAAGCAGCGCCCCTACGGTGAACGGCGTAAGCCATTTGATTTCAAAGTTGCCTTCCCCCTTTTTCAGGCGAGAATGACAGCTATACGTGAGGTCAAAAGTCAGCCGCAACAGCGGAGCTAAACGCCGCAGACCGGCACACGATAAAATTCAATCGACCTGGAGGAAGCATGAAACGACGAGACTTAATTCAGGGTGCTCTGGTGGCCGGCGCGCTTGCCGGATCCGGCATCGACGCCACGGGTCAATCTGCACCCGCGCGCCAAAGCGAAGCGCATTTCACCCGCTTGGGCGAGATAGTGGTTGAACGACCCGCTGCTGGGAAGCCTCACGCCGGCAAGGTCCTCGCGGCCATACAACCGCACGCCGATGATGTCCCGCTATTTGCCGGTGGAACCGTTGCCAAGCTCATCCGCGAAGGGTACACCGGATATTTGATCCGCACGACGAATGACGACATGACCGGAGCGGGCAGCCGCGGCGAAGGTGTGCTGCACAACGAGCAGGACAACCGCGCCGTCGCCGCCGCGCTGGGGCTCAAGGGGACCTACGACCTTGATTACCGCAACCACCGCCTTGATGCCGTCTCACCGCAGGATTTCAGGGGACGGCTGATTTTCCTCTTTCGTTTGCTCCGGGTTGACACGCTAATTTCCTACGACCATTGGGGCCTTTACGAAGAAAATCCCGACCACTACGTGACGGCGGCGGTCGTGGAGTCCGCGTGCTGGATGGCCGGGATGGATAAGGACTATCCGGAGCATTTTGCCGCGGGGCTCAAGCCGCACGGGGTGACGGAGAAGTATTATTTTGCCCGGGGCCCGCAGATCGCGAACCGGATTGTGGACATCAGTGGAAGCATCGGCCAGAAGGTGGAGGCCATCCGCAGGAACGTGACGCAAGGGCCTGGAGGAGAAAGCGGAGCTCGCCTGAAAGCTCAACTCGCGGCGCGCCGCTTGCGCCTGCCCATTCTCGGCGAAGACGACGTAACCGCCAACCGGCGCTATATCGAGCATTTTGTTTTGGACCGGGATTCAATGTTTTTGAGAGGTGTGCCATCGGACAAGGAAGTCGGAGCGCCCTACGGATTACCATGGGCGGAGCGCTTTCGCTATATCGCAACGCCCGAGTCACGGATGGAGGATTACATCTCAAGGAACGCCGTGGCAATTTAGCCCGGCTCACCTTTGCTCGGGCGCGCCGGGAGAGATTGGAACCGGGCGGCGCCAAGCGTAATCTCATCTTCAGGAGCAGCAGAGGATAATAGGTGGCTTCCATCGAGAAGGAAATTGAAAAGCTGCGAAAGCAGATCCGGTACCACGAGCACCGCTATTACGTGCTGGATGACCCGGAAATTTCCGACGCCGAGTTCGACCGGATGATGCGGACGCTTCAGGACCTCGAGCGCGAGCACCCCGAGGTGATCTCGGCCGACTCGCCGACCCAACGCGTGGGCGGCGAAGCAGCCGAAACTTTTCCCAAGGTTCGCCATACCGTTCCGATGCTCAGCCTGGACAACACTTATTCGGTCGGCGAGCTCAAAGAGTTTGACCGCCGCG
>JBOGJT010000025.1:0-8592 GCA_050745065.1 Terriglobia bacterium | reverse complement strand
TCCCGGATTTCTGGATTCCATCGATCCGGCCACCGGCAAGCTGCAATGGCGCTGGTATACCGAGCCGCAGCCGGGCCAGCCCGGCTCGGAAACGTGGCCACAGCATAGCGATGCCATCCTCCACGGGGGCGGCATGACGTGGATGACGGGTACTTACGATCCCAAACTCAATCTTCTTTATTGGGGAACAGGCAACCCCAATCCGGTGCTGGCAGGGCAAGTGCGGCCAGGCGACAACTTGTTTACCTGCTCGATCGTGGCGCTCGACCCGGACACGGGAAAGCTGGTGTGGTACTTTCAGCCGTCTCCGCACGACGTGCACGATTGGGATGCTGTCGAAACGCCCGTGCTCTTCAACGGTACGTTTGACGGTAAGCCGCGTGAAATGCTGGCTCAAGCTAGCCGGAACGGATTCTTTTTCGTCCTCGATCGCACGAATGGCCAGCATCTGCTGACGGCGCCGTTCATCGATGAAACCTGGTCCTCCGGGATTGATTCCCGAGGCCGGCCGATCGCGAAGCCCAGCGCCACGCCCCGCCCGGATGGCGCGCTCGTCGAGCCTGCGTCCGACGGCTCAACCAATTGGATGTCACCCAGTTTTGACCCGCAGACCGGCCTGTTTTATGTGAACGCCCGGCGCGTTTTCAGCATCTTCTATCTCACCGCAACCGGGAAGCCCGAAGGCTGGGCGGGGCGCGACCGGGGCCTGTGGGCCAACTCCACCATTCGCTCCATTAACTATCGCACCGGGCAGATCACTTGGGACCACGAAACGGGAGAGGGCGAAGGCGGGGCGGGTATCATGACGACGGCGGGGCATCTGCTCTTTACCGCCGATAATTCGGGGAACATGATGGCCCTGGACCCGGCCACGGGAAAGACCTTGTGGCACGTGCGGTTGGGCCATGGCGTATCGAGCTCGCCCATGACGTTTGAGTTGGATGGACGCCAGTATCTCGTGGTCAGTGCAGGCGACCTTCTTTTTGCCTTTACGCTGCCCTAGCGGCGGAGTTCGTGTTAGCCTCAACAATGTTCACTCAGGCGGCGTCTTGCCATTGTGCGAAACAGGTAAGTGCCTGTCATTCTGAGCGGAGCGAAGAATCTGCGTGTAAATCAAACGGGAAAAGCAGATTCTTCGCTCCGCTCAGAATGACATGTGGCTAAAATCTTCGCACGCCGCGAAAAATCCGCTAAGTGAACAGTATGCGTGTTAGCCTGCTCGAGTCGGTGGGCCTTGATACGATATAGCGGCATATTACAACGAGGAGGACCCGTGAAACGTCGAAAATTTCTGGGCTTAGGGTTAGGCGCTGCGGCAGTCCCCGCGCTCTCGGCGGCCGCGAGTGTGGCGATGCTGGCGGCTCCCGGCCAGGACAAATCTGGTTCTGCGGTCACGCCGATCTCGCGCCGCGCCGACGTCTTTTTATCTCACCGCATCGGCGCGGATCACGCCGGGGGCATCTCTGTGATCGACATGAATGGCGACGGGCGCCCGGATATCGTAAGCGGCGCTTACTGGTATGAGAATCCAGGGACGTCCGGCGTTGAGTGGAAGCGCCATCAATGGCGGTACGTGACCGTGTGGCCATTTAACATCGCCGGGGAGAGCAAGATTGAGTTTGTTGCCGACTGCGCTGAGTTCGCGATTGACGTTAACCACGATGGCGCCCTCGATGTCGTCACCGCCGGATGGCAGACCGACGGAGTCTTCTGGTATGAGAATCCGAAGAAGCCGGACGCGTTCTGGGAACCCCATTTGATTTGCCACTCTAGGGCGACCGAAGGCATGGTCCACGCGGACATCAACGGAGACGGAGTGGCCGACCTTGCAATGGCTCATTATTCCCCTTCCAGCCTGATCTGGATCAATTTTGCCGGACCCAAACCCGTCGTCCACCACGTGGGCGGGAAGACCGCCGATGGCCACGGCGTGGGCGTGGCGGATATCACGGGCAACGGAAAAGCGGATATTCTTTCCGTGCATGGATGGCTGGAAAACGTGGATGCGGATCATGACAAGTGGAACTGGCATCCGGAGTGGGAGTTGGATGAGGCAGGTTTTCCCATTATCGGATACGACGTGAACGGCGACGGCAAGATGGACATCATTTACGGCCACGGCCACAGCTTCGGGCTGTATTGGCTGGAGCAAAAGGTGAGCGGAGGGCGCCGCACTTGGACGCGGCGCCTGATTGACGATTCATTTTCTGAAGCGCACGCGTTGAAGCTGGCCGATATCGATGGCGATGGCGAGCCAGAACTGATTACCGGCAAGCGCTACCGGGGCGATCCGGACCCTGGACTTTATGAGCCGCTCTGCATCTTTTACTACAAGCTCGACCGGCGTACCGCAACGTTCACGCGCTTTCCCGTGAGCTATAACGGCACGGCGGAAATCGGCACGCAGATTATCGTGACCGATATCGACGGCGATGGCGATCAGGATATTCTGGTGGCGGGTAAAACCGGCGTGCATTGGCTGGAAAACCTGCGCGTTGACAAGGTTCCTCCCAAGCTCCGCGAGATGGAGCTTTGGCTGAACGTTAACTGGCCTTATGCCGGGGAGACTGCTGAGGGCAGCCCCGCTGGCCACGAATCCGCCAGCGGCTCGATTGTTAAGTGTAGTTGAATTTGGGGAGAGACACCGGGCACGGAAATCGTTGCGGCCGTGCGACGTTTTTTTGTCCTCAAACCCCCGCCCTCCAGCCGCTGCGTGCCCGAGTGGTGAGATATCTGAGCGAGAAAACCGCGGCGGAAACAAGAAAGGCCGGCGCTGATCTGGATCAGCGCCGGCCTTGCCGCTCTCGCCCTCTTCCCGGTGATATTAGACGGTAACTTTCTCCGGCTCCGGCTGAGTCTCAACCGCCGGTTTGGCGTTGCCAATCTTCACGAGCTCGGCCGCGGGCTTCTTCAGCACGAGTTCCTCGTAAAGCTCCTTAACCTGCTTGGCTTCATAGGCCGCCTTGCGCCGGGCGCGCTCTTCGTCCGCGGCGGTCATAGGCACATCATGCTCGTGCTGCCGCACGCGCGCCGCATCCGCAGAGTCAACCTGGAGGGAGTGCTCATAATTCTCCAGGCCCACGGATTTGCCACGAGCGTAAATCTCGTGCTTGCCGTGCGTCTTATACCACTCGGCCACGGTGGCGTTTTTGTGCATGTTCTCGATGATCTTTCTCCACCCGATCCCGGTATTGTACGCGCAGAAGGAGATTTCTCCCTGCTGCGTCGCATAGGGAATAATGCACATTTCGGTGCGGCGAAAGTCATAGTTGAACAAGTCCTGAAACCACATGCCGGCGATGAAGAGGAAGTTCCACGGGTCGGAGCGCCGCTTCAGCGTGTCCTCGTAGGTACGGTTCGGGCTGGAGTCCCCGTAGAGCTTCTTGGAGATCGCCTCGCCCCTTAGCGCGAAGGACTTATCAAATTTTTTGAGGATGTCAAGCAACGCCAGGCTCTTCGGGGCCTTCGAGGGAGTGAAATTTTTGAGCAGCGCCAAGGCCATCATCACGTTCGACATGGTGCGGCCGCGTGCCGCGTCGGTGATCATCTGCATGTCATGGACAAGACCCGGAACGTTGAGGAATTCCGGCACTGGCGCCCATTCACCGTTCTCCTTGTTGATCATGAGGGCGGTGCCGATGCCGCAGTTGGGATGGCAGCCGCAACTCACCGAGCCCCAGTCCGATCCGGGACCGTGCACCATGTCCGAGAAATCCGCGAACGAGCTGAAAAGCGAGAGCGGAAACCAGTCGCGCGTAGGTTCAGTAATGCCCAGTTGTTTCTTCACGTCGTAGGCCATGTGCGAGAGCGTGTAACGCTGCCGCAGGCGGCGCTCGGGCGTGATGTCCTCATCGCGGCCAGTGAAGGAGACGGGCTGGAAGGAAACAAAGGCAATCTTCTTGGGATTCGCGCGCGCGAACTTAATGATCGGGCCTACCTGATCGCTATTAACAGTATTGACTAGCGTGGTCACCAGGACGATCTCGATACCAGCCTCATGCATGTTGTCAATGGCTTTCAGCTTCACGTCAAACAGGTTGCCCACCTGCCGGTGAGAATTAGCGTCGTTGCCGATGCCATCGAATTGCAGATACGCGTATCGCAGGCCTGCCTCAAAAGCTTTTTTGGAATACTCCTTGCTCTTGGCGAACTCGATCCCGTTGGTTGCCGCCTGCACGCTGTTGTAACCGATTTTGCGAGCGTAACGCACCGCGTCGATGAAGAAAGGAGACATGGTCGGCTCGCCGCCAGAGAATTGCACGGACATCTGGCGGCGCGGCTTGATCTTGAGCGCGTTATCGAGAATTTCCGTGATGTCTTCCCAGGCCAACTCGTGGACGAAGCCGACCTGGTTTGCATCCATGAAGCAGGGGTCGCACATCATATTGCAGCGGTTGGTGAGGTCTACCGTCAGCACCGAGCCGCGCCCGCTCTTGATGGTGCTCGAGCCATGATTGTGCAGATCCTTGTCGTTGTGCGACTGGATGTCGCGCCCAGGGAAGTTCTTCTCAATCCACTTCAGGAAGTTGACGTCGACCGCCATCATGTCTTCGTAATGTCCGTGGATGGGGCAATCCTTCACCATCCAGACCTGGCCATCGCGCTCGATAATCTGGGCCTTGATTTCTCCCACTTTTTCGTTGAGGAGCGTACCCACACTCTGATCACCACTCAGAATCTTCGCGCGCGCTTCCTTCACGCACCCGGGGCACAAAGAATCTGTCTCGCGCGGCCACCCCAACTGAGGCCGGGTCTTTTGCCAGGACTTCAACACCGGCTTCTCCGACCATTTCGGAATGAAACTGGGATTCGGACTGTATTTATTAAAGAACTGGATCGTATCGAATGCCACTCCGGCGAAAGAGCATAGGGCGCTATCGATGTACTTTAAGGCCCGCTTACCTTTTTCTCTTGGCATTGGTGTGTTACCTCCTCATTTGAGTTCTCGCGACCGGTCCCGCTCACCAAAGGGGCGGCGCCGTAAGATCGTGAACGCAGCTCGTTCGAAATCAGAATATTTCAGCGAAAACATGCCACAGCCTACCCGCAGCTTATAAAAGTCTAATTCCGCGCAGCGCGATTAGAGATGAACGCTTCGTAACCTCAACCCGCGTTTACGCTCCCCATGGTCCTCATCGTTTCCCGTGCTGAATGGTAAGGGTTCGGGAGGTAGGGGGTTAAGCGATTTGCGCCGAATGGCGCTTTTGTGCGGTTGGATGGCGCAGATATTAGCGTGAACGGATCGCGGGGAATCCTCTTCAAAATCAATGAGTTATTGACGGTTGAACGCCGTCTCCCGGCAGGGTAGGTGTGGAGGGCTGAAGGACGCTCGAAAATGCCGGAGGTTGGGCGCCTGAAAGCGGCTCTAATCCGCCAGTGCGCCGATCACCGCGTCCGTGAACGCCTCGGTTCCAGCGGCGCCGCCCACGTCCTGGGGGAGGTGCTGGCCTGCCGCATAGGTTTTATTGATTGCGTTCCGGACGCGGAGCGCAGCGGCTTCCTGACGGACGTGGTTCAGCATCATGACAGCGCTGAGCATCATCGCGGTAGGGTTGGCAATGCCTTTGCCGGCAATGTCGGGCGCGCTGCCGTGTACGGATTCAAACAGCGCGCACTCATCACCCAAATTAGCTCCGGGAACGAGCCCGAGCCCGCCGACGAGTCCGGCGCCCAAGTCAGAGACAATATCGCCGTAAAGGTTTTCAAGCAACAACACGTCGAACTGCTGCGGCCTCATCACCAACTGCAGGCAGCAGTTATCCACGATCACTTCGCGGTATTCAATTTCCGGATACGCCTTGCCAACCTTGCGGACGCTGTCGAGAAACAAACCGTCCGACAGCTTCATGATGTTGGCCTTGTGCACGGACGTGATCTGTTTCCGGCCCCACTTGCGCGCGTATTCGAAGGCGAATCGCGCGATGCGAGAGGATGCCCGCTCGGTGATGATTTTCAAGCTTTCGACGACGCCGGGAACCACGGTGTGCTCGATGCCCGAGTAAAGGTCTTCGGTGTTTTCCCGCACAATCACCAGGTCAACATGCTCAAACGGCGTGCGAACGCCCGGCAGCCGTTTGACGGGACGCAGATTGGCGTACAGGTCCAATTCACGGCGAAGGCTAACATTGAGGCTGCGATGTCCAACGCCGATCGGCGTCGCCAAAGGACCTTTCAGTCCGACGCGCGTCTTGCGGATGGAAGTGACCACCGGGTTTTCGCGGTGCTCGCCCGCACGGCGGTCGAGTGTCGGCTTAGCCTTTCGTTCTTCCCAGTCGATTTCCGCGCCCGCCGCACCAAGCAGCCGTAGCGTGGCAGCGGTGATCTCCGGACCGATTCCGTCTCCCGGAACCAGGGTTACCTTTGTACGGCGCGCGTGGGTTTGGGTCATGAGGTTATTGTAGTAGCAAACGGCTGTCAGCGATCAGCCGTCAGCTATCAGCCATCAGAACAGGATGCTGAAAGAGGCTGTCAGCCTGTCATTCTGAGAAGCCGAAGGCGGTCCTGAGTGAAGCGAAGGAAGAATCTCTTAAGGTGATCAAATCAATACAGAAGCAGATTCTTCTTTTCGCTCAGAATGACAACAAAAAGGTGTTTTTCGGCAACCTGTTAAGGGAGGGCAAACCCGGCACGCAGTATGGCGCGAACGCCTGGCTGGCGAAAAGCTGACGGCTGAACGCTGAGCGCCGCTTCTCAATCCACCCGGTAGTGGCAGCCGCGGCTCTGGCGACATTCCTTGGCGGCGAGCAGCAGCACGCGGGCCGTCTGGATGCCGTTTCGGAGTCCGATGATCGCGTCGGTCACTTCCGCCTTCTCGTAAAACCGGGAAATCTCCACGTCAAGCTCGCGCAGTATTTCATAGGCGCGGTTCAGTCGCTTCTCACTGCGGATGAGTCCCACGTAGTTCCACATGGTTTGCTGGATGGTCAGCCAGTCCTGCGCGATCAGGGCCGGGTCCACGGCCTCATGCTCGTAGCGCCAGGGAATGATGCGCGGCATATCGCAGCCGCCTCCGCGCAGGGCGGCCTCGGCCGCAGCGGAGCCGGCTCGCGTGCCCCACACCAGGCATTCGAGCAGCGACGTGCTTGCGAGCCGGTTTGCGCCGTGCAATCCGGTGCAGGAGACCTCACCCACCGCGCGCAGGCGGAGCAGGTTGGTCTCGCCCCACTCGTTGACCGCAATCCCCCCGCAACTGTAGTGGGCCGCCGGCACCACAGGGATGGGTTGCTTGGTGATGTCGATGCCAAGCTCAAGGCAATGCGCATAGATGCCGGGAAAGCGGTCGCGCACCTCGTCCGCCGGCTTGTAGGCGATGTCCAGGTAGGCGCAAGGCTCGCCCGATTCGAGCATCAGTTGATAGATGGCGCGAGCTGTTACGTCGCGGGGCGCGAGCGATCCATCGGGATGAAATCGCTGCATGAACTCGCGCCCGCGGCTGTCCACCAGCCGCGCACCCTCGCCGCGCAAAGCTTCCGAAATCAGAAAGCGTCCGCTTGGATGGTAGAGCGTGGTGGGGTGAAATTGCACATACTGCATGTTGATGCAGCGCGCGCCCGCGCGGCTGGCCATGGCGATCCCACCGCCGACGGCGCCCGGCGGATTGGTGGTGTGTAAGTACACCCGCCCCAGGCCGCCCGTCGCAAGAATGGTCTCTTTGGCGAGCATGGGAAAAACTTCGTTGCTCGGCTGGTGCAGGACATAGCTGCCGACGCAGGTGAGCGGCTTGTAAACGTCGCGCGGCTCTTCGGAATGATGGGACGGCGTGAGCAAGTCAACCGCGGTGGTTCCGGCCATGAGTTTCACTTTCGGATGGCGGGCCACGCGCTCGAGAAAAACGCGTTCAATCGCCGAGCCTGTCTGATCCTTGTGGTGGAGAATTCGGGGCAGGGAATGAGCGGCTTCTGCCGTCAGATGCCAATCGCCCGAGCCGTCCGGAGCGCGGTCAAAGTCGACGTGAAGCTCGTCGATCAGGATTTCCTTGACCAGGCGCGGGCCTTCACGGCTCAGCAGCCGCGCGGCTTCCGGGGAACTCAGCCCCGCGCCCGCCACAAGAATGTCCTTTACCAGCGCTTCGGGCGAGTCGTGCTTCCCTTCGTAAATAATGCCGCCCTGCGCCCAGAACGTGTTGCTCTGCTCGGCCTCGCCCGCGCGGGTGATCATGGCAACTTCCGCGCCTCGCCCGGCAGCGGCCCATGCGGCCGCGCAGCCCGCCAAACCGCTGCCGATGACGAGCACGTCGGTTTTGATGTTTGAGTTCGACATTAAGATAAATCGAATCATTGAGTCATCGGATCATTGAGCCATTACAATCTGTCAGTAGCTCGTTGTCCGTAGCCCGTTGCAACAAACAACTGACCACGGACATTGCGTCCATGATCCAATGACTCAATGAGTCAATGATTCAATAGTCCAACGATTTAATAGTCCAATGATTCATTTCGAGGCTGAGGTCGGCTGCCGGCGCCGAGTGCGTCAGCGCGCCAACGGAAATGCGGTCGACGCCTGCCTCGGCGTATTGCCGGACGTTCGAAAGAGTGATTCCGCCCGAAGCCTCAAGTAAAAGTTTACCATTCTGCCGCCGGACGACTTGCACCG
>JBOGJT010000024.1:0-5691 GCA_050745065.1 Terriglobia bacterium | reverse complement strand
GTAGGGACGCCGCTTGCCGCGCCCAGGGTGGTCCTGGCCTAACCGAGTACGGGCCGCCATCGGGCGCAACAAATGGGTGCCCACGATCAGCGTTTTCCTGACCTTGGTCTTTTTCCTCCGCCATAAGGCCACGAGCTGATATGCGGAACTAATCATCGCTCACATCACGCGCGTAGATGGCGATCAGAATCCCGCGTACCGCGATGCCAAGGTCATCCGGTTCAAGGATGTTTGAGATCTCATCCCTCAGAAGCGGCCCCTCGAGCGCCGCAGGACCTCCGAAACCAGCAAAACCTGCTCTATCTTCCGCTCGCTTCCGCGGCCAGCATTTCGAGAGAGGTTTTGGCTTCCGCGTCCTGCGGATTCAGCTTCAACGCGGTTTGCAGCTCCTCCTCCGCGCGTGGCCTGTCCCCTTTTCGCGCATAGATAAGTCCCAGGTTCTTATGCAGCAACTCGCGCTGCGCGCAGCCGCCGCAAAGTTGAATCGCCTGGTGATAATCGTCAACCGCCTGGGTCCAACTGTGCTCCTGGGCAGCTTGCAGGCCAAAATTGCCCAGCGTTTGAACGCGGTCTCTCACCCGTTCTTGCTCCTGAAGCGCCTGGAAGCGTTCCTGGTAGACCTTAGCTTCGGCGCTTCCCGACTTGCCGAGGGACTGCGCAAGGCTGTAGAGAGCCTTCGTGTTGTTCGGGTCTGTTTTCAAAGCCAGTCGCCAGTGTCGGATGGCTTCTTTCGGCTGCCCCATGTCCTCGAGATTACGTCCCAACAAATATTGGGCATCCGAATTGTTCGGTTCGATGTTGAGCGCGTCCTTCAGGAGGACGGTCGACTCCGGCAAGCGCCGCTGGTCGCGGTCAATTTCAGCTAGAAGGTAGAGTGCCGCGGGATAACGGGGAGCCAGGCTGCGGGCCGCCTCGAGCTCCTGGCGCGCTGCGTCCAGGCGGCCGAGCTGCGACAACGCGCGCGCTTTGTTGTAGTGCGCTTCGGCGTTGCGCGGATCCAGGCTAACCGCCTGCGAAAATTGAGTGAGGGCATCTTTCAATTGACTCGCGTCGGCGAGGGCTATGCCCAGGTTCAGGTGAGCCGTGGGCGAACGAGGTTGGAGAGCGAGCGCCTTTTCGAAAACCGGAATCGCCTGGCGTTTGTGCCCCTCCTTAACCAGTGCCTCACCGAGGGCGGTGTAGGCCGCTGTGAGTTGCGGAGCAAGCTGGATAGCTTTCCGAAACCGTCCGGACGCCTCGTAGTAACGGCCCTCGGCGGCAAGGGCGATTCCCCAGTTTAAGAAGGCTTGGGCGTATTGCGGGTTGTTGAGCGCGGCCTGGGTAAAGAGCGCGATGGCCTGCGGGTTTTTCCCCTCACGGGATTCGAGCACGCCCAGGTTGTTCTGGGCCTCGGCAAACTGCGGCTCGATCTCGATCGCGGCCTCAAACTGAGCCTCGGCCAGCGGGAGCTTGCCGTCACCCAGATAACTTAGTCCGAGCTCGTCATGCGCTTTGGCTAGGTTCGGATCGAGATCAACCGCCTTCTCGAGCTGCCGCTCTGCGCCCGCATGGCCGCCGATGCCCAAAAGCGCGAGCGCGTAGTTATAGTGCCATTCAGCGTTCCCTGGGTCGAGGTCAACCGCCTGCGCGAAGGCTTGCCCCGCCTCGCGGTATCTCCGTGCCTTAAGGTCCGCATTGCCTTGGTTCGTCAGCACGCCGGCTTTTTCTTTGCTGTCTTTCACCGCCTTGATCTGCTGAAAGGCGCGGAACTTCGTCCGGGCAGCCTGCTCGTGCTTCTGGCCGGCCAGCAGTATGCCCATCTCGTAGATTGCTTCGGCGGAGTTTGGCTTCAGCGTTTCCGCCACCTGAACCTGCCGGATGGCTTCCTGCGTCTTCCCCAGCCGCGCCAGGCAGAAGCCGAGGTTGTATCGGGCGTCGTAGCTGCGCGGATCGAGCTCGACGGCCTTCTCCAGCACGCCGGCCGCCTTGTCGAACTGGCCGAGCTTCCGGTAGGCTTGCCCGAGCACGACGTAGCCCTCCGCGTCGCCCGGCTTGTCCGCAGTGTACCGAAGCGCATACGGAAGCGCCTGGGAAACCTGGTTGATGATCATCAGTGCCTTGGCGAGCGATAGTCGGGTTGCATCATTGCCGGGCTCGAGCTCGAGGGCGCGCCTGTACTCTTGGGCGGCCTCAACGAACTTTTGATCGTGGGCGTAGGACGTGGCGAGATTGAAGCGCAGAAGCGGCGAGCGAGGATGCGCGGCAATCAGCTCCTTGAAGACCTGTGCGGCCTCGCCATATTGCGCATCCTCCGAGAAGGCCACCCCCAAGTCCATTTGCAGGCGGTAGGCCAGGTCCGGCGGAGGGGAAAGCGCCAACGCCTGCTTCAAATAGTAGATCGCAGCCACGTAGCGTTTCTGGTCCATGGTGGCTTCGGCCAAGTTGAGAACGGCGTAGGGATCATCAGGTCTGAGGCCGTGTGCCGCCTTGAATTGCGTTACCGCCGCATCGGTGTTGCCAAGCCGCCCCATCACCAGTCCTAATGCGTTGTGGACCGGGTAGGATCCGGGTCTTTCTTTGGCGGCGGCCTCGAGCTCCGCCGCTGCGCGATGAAGGTGGTTCGTAGCGAGCCACGCCAGGGCGATGTTGTAATGGCTTTGCCAATCGTTCGGATCGAGGCTCAGCGCTTTTTGAAAGGATGCGATGGCGCAGCCGGCGTTATGCGAACTCCCATAAAGTGCGCCGAGGGCGTTGTAGGCGCCGGAAGTGGGATGGCGTGCGAGGGCGCCGAGCAGCGGCCTCACCCGTTCAGGCGGCAGCGCCGGAGGAGGGCACCCCGCGGGCAGGACCGACTGCGGCGCGCCGTCAGCGCTGCTTTGAAAGCCACCGCTCAGGGCCATCACTGGCCAGACCGCGAGCGAGGCGAAAAGCAGCGCTGCCGCAAAGAATCCAGCGCCGTGGGATGGTCGCATGTCCCTCACAATTCCTGAGATGCCGCCCGCGTGCCGTGCGATCATTGCGGATTCTCCGGCAGCGATCGCACTAAGCTCGCGCCGGAACTCTTGGAAGATGCATGAGCCTGCTTTTGAGCGGCTCGGGCCTTCGCGGCCTGCCGGGGATGGCCGGTCTTCGCGTAGAGTTGGGCAAGATCGGCATAGGCATCCGAATAGTTCGGCTCCAGCTCGACAGCGGTGTTCAAATCCGTGATGGCCTGCTGTTCCGCTCCCTCACTCGCCCGTAACCTCGCGCGCCAGAAATAGCTTTCCGCATCTTCGGGGTTTAGTGACAACGCCGCGTCGAGTTCCTTGATGGCTGCGGCTGAATCGCCGGATTGAAACAGCGCCTCGCCCAATTCGCGGTGGAACAGAGCCTCACCCGGACTCAAACTCACGGCTCGGCGGAGATGGTCCAGTGAGCTTTTGAAATCCTTTTGCTTCAGCTCCGTAATCCCGAGCAAGAAATAGGCCGCTCCGTAGTTCAGATTCGCCTCCAACGCCGCACGGCAATACTTCAGCCCCTGAGCGTATTGGCCCAGCAAGTAGTAGCTTATCGCCATTCGGTAAGGAATAATCGGCGCCGCCGGATCCAACGCGCGTGCCTTGGAGAGGGTTGCGATCGCGGCGTTGTACTGACCCTGAAGCTGTTGCACCCAGGCATACGTGGTCATGTATCGGGCATCGTTGGGAGCATCCTTGATAGCCGAAGCCAAATCCTTCTGAGCGGCCGCCAGATCGCCCGTGAGCGCGCGCGCTTCCCCCGTAAGCTGGAGCCTTTCGGCGTGGTCCTTCCCCGCAGAAGGCAGATCCCGCAAAACGGCCAGGGCTTCCACGGGCTCCCCTGCAAGCAGGCTGCACTTTGCCAGCAAAATGCGGATTTCCGGGTTCTGCGGCATCGTCTCGTTTGCGTCTTCGAGCAGGTTGCGCGCCGTTTCCACTTGATGGTGACGGAGGCAATCACCCGCCAGAGTCACTGCCAGGCGTGGGTTGTTGGGAGCTGCCGCGATGGCATCGCGCGCTGTCGCGGTGGCCTGTTGCGAATCGGCCGCGGCAAACTCCGCTTCAACCCAGGCCGCCCAGATGCGCGGATCGCGGGGAGCCTGGCGGTGCGCTCCGGCGAAAATGCCAGCGGCTTCACGGGCTTGCCCCATCCGCAGCATCGTCATGCCCAGCGCGTACCGGGCGGGCAGGTAGTTCGGGTCTAAAGACACGGCCTTGCGGAACTGCTCGAGAGCGGTCTCAGCCACACCCCACTGAACGTAAGCAAGCCCGAGATCGTAGTGAACGCTGGCAGAGTGGTTTCCGAGCAGAATCGATTTCTGAAAGTCTGCAATCGCCCGGTCGAGTTTCCCGCCCGCAACTTCGGCAGCAGCCAAGTAGTCGTAATTTCTAGCCGAAGGATCGAGATGGACGAGCTGCGTAAAAGCCTTCTCCGCGGCGGCAAAGTTATGGGATTGAAACGCATGGATACCTGACTGCAAGGCTTCATCTCGAGTTTGAGCCTGGCAGCGCGGAACGCGCCAAGCGGCGATCAGAGTTACGGCAATGATCAGCTTTGCGGTGGGCGCCCTCATGGGGTTCGCGCCTCTCTCAGCCGCAGCGCCTTCTGCCGGAGCGCGCCAAGCTGCGGAACGGCAAGCCCCTGCGACTTGATCAGCCTCATCTGCTGCGGAGTGAACCAGCCGCTGCCGTTCTCAAATTGGATCAACATGGATTTTGAACGATACTGCTGATCCGTCAGGTCCACGATCCGATAATTCGCCTGCCGGTGGCTGTAATCAAAATCCAGTCCGGCCGCGGGATCGTGAATCTCATATCGGATATTCCGCATGTATTGGACGCTGTTCGAGAAATGGTCCGGCGCGGCGACCATCGGCATGGGGGGCGAGGTGTGGCCCCAATTGCGGTCCACAATCATTTCCAGAATGCCCGGAATTGAGACGTTGAAGAGACTGCTGCCGGTAATCTTGGATTCGATCGCGGTCACACGCGCGTAAGGAAATCTCGCCTCCTGGGATGGGGAAAAGCTAGCGATGAGCTTCATCAACGCCGACTGCTGCGCCGCGCTGGCCGTGCGATCGAAGAACAAAGCAGAAAGCCGGCTGTAGCTCACCGCGCACATTCCACCCGAATCGATCACCTGCAGGCCGTCCAGGCTCGTGTTACCGTAACGGCCCTGTCGGATGTGGAGATAGAGCGTGGCCTCGCAGTGCCCGTAGCTCGGCGGGGCGTTGCTCCGGCAGGGGCATGGGACGGTGCAGGGGCAGCACACCACTCCCTCACCTTTCAGCTTCCAGTGCGTGCCGTCATACCGAATCGTGCCGGGAGATTGGGCGAAGAGACAAAGGCAGGACACGAGTGTGGCGCATGTGAACAGTGATAAGTGGCGAGCGGAACGACAAATGTACTGAAGATCAAAAGCGGGGATTAGCCCGGCATCGCACCTGCTCCAGTGTTTCGTGCTCATGTTCGGCATCTAATGAGGATTTCATAATTATAGTCGCAATTTCCGCTGTAGCGGCGCTCGCTGAACGGCGGGGAAACCGGCGGCCACCGATGTAACGTACGCTGTCGCTGTACGTAGCGTCATAAGTCAGCGACGGGCATTTCCTGTAGCGGCGCTCTCTGAGCGCCGGAATGACAGAGTCGAACGTCGCGGACTTATGACGTCGTGTATAGACGTAATCCTATCAGGCGGTTTCAAGCACGATGACGC
>JBOGJT010000023.1:0-6492 GCA_050745065.1 Terriglobia bacterium | reverse complement strand
GAGATGCGGCATGGGCGTGGAGGAAGCCACGTGGCGGGCAAAAGCGCCCGTGGTGTTGAACACTCGCTCCCGATCCTCTCCCATGTTGTGCGTCGCATTGGGAACGTAGAGTATCCACTTGCCGCCTCGCAACCCGTTCCAATAGAGATTTAAAGCATCCTGCGTCCAGTAGGGATCGTTGGCGCCTCTGGCGATCAGCTTGGGCAGCGTTAGTGTCTGGCGATACGTGTAAGGATCCACCATTCGCCACAAGCGCCGGCCTGCAGGGCTGTTCACCACCTTGGGTTTGAGCAAGCCGGCATTCACATAATCATCGATCTCAGAGCTGTAATGTCCGTAAACCGCCAGTTGGTGTTTCATCTGAGCGGGAATGTTGAGGGTGTCAATCGCCATCGGCGCAATGGCAGCGATCCGCGGATCGCCGGTCGAAGCCGCCAGCCACGTTGTCCAGCCGCGTTTTGACACTCCGGCGACAATAAATTTATTAACCGGCTCGCCCCAGCCTTTGGGCGCGAACGCCTGGAGCGCATCCATCGCCTTGATAACGCTTTTAACCATGGGAAACAGCAACGGCCAGCTCGCATCACCGGTATGCAGATATTGCACGAAGGTATACGCGATCAGAGCGTCCTCCGTTTTGCCGCCGAAGAGAGGCTGATCCGGAATCTGGTAAAGCACCGCAACGCGCATTCCGCTGTGGTCTGCGAGCGCGAAACCTATCTGAACGCTCCCCTTATCCGCGTGGCCGCCCGTGATAAAGAGCAAGAGGTCGTGCGGAAAGCGCAGGTCCTTGGGTTCATAAACCTGCAGTTGATGTTGCCAGCGAATGCCCTGCCAGACTTGCGAAACCATGTGCAACTCGTAAATCTTTCCCTGCGGGCCGGACTGTGTCGCGCGGTATTTCCACCGGAAGGCCGGGTCCGGCCGGTTGACGTACTGTTTTAGTTGCGCAAGCGCGGCGGAGTTAATCGCCAGAAGTAACCCGATGGCGATTGCGGCAATCCAGATCTTCGAGCGAAAGCGTGTCATAGACCAAACCTCATTGTGATTTACCTGCGCCACGCGCCCACCCTGGCCCGTGTTTACCGCGGGCAAGCTAGCAGGTGGTAGTACCGGCCAAACCAATAAGGGAGCAGAAAAAATGCTCCGTCGTCTTCACTCCGGCCAGCCTGACCGCCATCCAGTTGGAAGGGATCGCTATTCCACTTCATGACGTAGCGTTCATCCGGCGAGATGGCCTCGCGAGCTTGCCGCTCTCCCTGCCGACCCCGCTGCGGTACGGTTGGAAGGTCAACGCGCTGGGAGTTTTTAACCGTCCAGCGGACGGTGCTCATCGGAATCCGTTGCAGGGTCGTCATGGCGTCCGCGCAATCGTAATGCTTTGCTCCGGTACTCACAGAATAGATGAAATCCCAGAGTGGGTTATTTTCGGCGCGTACTCGCTGCCATAGCCTCGTGAGAGCTTCCTGGTATTTGCGGCGTAGCGCGGGATTATCTTCCGCTTGCAAGAGTGGATAAAAGGAGAGAAAAGCCAATTCCTCGTCGGAGTAGTTCACCTCGCTCCGGACGCCGCCAATTTGCATCACGTTCTCGACGTACCCCAGTTTGCTGCCGATCCGCTGGTAAGCCGTCAGAAATTTCGGGTCGCCGGTAATCTGGTAAGCCACGCGCAAATGCGAAAGAATTTCAAGTGAATCGAGCGCCGCGTCATCTCTTCCTTTCGCGGTCTTAAAATACGCGGGATTGTATCTGCCCCATGTGGTGACGCGGCCGCCGTAACCCACCAGCGTCAGCCGGTGTTTAAGCAGGCCACCGGCGATGCTCGCGACGGCCCCCCGGATGGCCGCCCGGTCTCCATTAGCGGGGAGTAGATGGTAAGCCACCCAGTATGCGTAAAAATGGCCCACGAGCTCGTCGGAGCTGGTGTCGCCTTTCCACTCCCACTGGCCATCCGGAGTCCAGTGCCATTCTCCGCCTGGCGGAAGATAATCGCCGCGATGGATCAGGGATCGCGCAGGAAAACCTGGAATCCCTGTTATGGAAACGAGACGCAGCAGCGCCGCCAGCGACTGGCGCGCGTTCTGAAGGGCCTGGGGCGAGCCGGTTGCCGCATAGCGAAAACATTCCGAGGTAAGGTAAATCGAGGTCCACAAACCGTCGTTATCATTCGTGGCCTTCCGGTACGAAGAAGGCTCGCCGGAGCGAAGCAAATCGCAGTCCGCGACATAGCCGTAACGGACGTGGCGCCGACGCAGCCGTTTGAGGAAGACTTCGCTCTTTTGCGCCAGCGTGAACGGCTTGAATTCAATTAATGAAACCCCTGACCCAGTGCGAATCCATGCCTCGTTCCGGCCCGCAACGATCTGGACCACTTGGTTGCTGCTCAAATAGCGCTTTCCCCAAAAGTAGAACCAACGTTGGCCCGCAGGGGCATCCGGCACAAAGCAAATGGCCCCTTCGCGGGTGGCAAGCCAGAGGCGGCCATCCGGACCTCCGGTAATCCCCTTCAGCGATAAAATGGGCAGGCCGTCTTTTCCCGTCAAAACAGCCCTGTGACCCGAAGGAGAGACCTTGGCCAAGCCATGCGGCGTGGCTTGCCATACCCTGCCGCGAGCATCTTCAAACGTCTGCGATGCCGGACCGCTTAGAAGTCTGCGGATCGAGACCGGGATCGTCGCGTCATGCGGTGAATATTGATGGCAGAAGATTTGCAGATAGGTAAACACCGGCTGATGCCCGGAGGGTGGGGGCTGCGCAACACAGATCCCGGCCAGGCTCGCAGCGAGCAGAAGATGAATTGTACGTCTACTCATGAGGAGATCCCGGAAATGGACGCCATGGAATTAATGAGCAGTTCTCATGCCGCTCTGCGACACCCGCAAAGCATGGAAAGCTTGGCAACCGTCATTCCCGCGAAAGCGGGAATCCCTCTGGACCGCCGCTTTCGCGGGGGTGACTACGACAACTTTTCAAGGCAGACATATTATCGTGACACCAAAGTTTTGTATCGGCGTCCTCCGGCCGCCGGTTTTCCGGCGCCCAGAGAGCGCCGTTACAGAGAAAGCTGTCGCTCTGCAAGTGTCCAGAAATTAAGTGGACAAACGTTTGCCCTGGGTGGCGCATTCATCGCGCATTTTGCGATGTGTGCGACCCTTGAAACCCGCATACATGGCAGACGACGCCCTGCGCCACCCAAGCGGTATGTGTACTTATTTCGTGGACGTTACACTATGTAACTCAGTGGGCTTGCTTCCGTGTCCGTGCTCAGGGCGGTCTCCGGTCGGTGCACGCCGTGCCGTTGTGCCCTGATGGTTTTGTGTTGACTTTCCCTCATCGAATGCCATGAGCGGCCATTTGTTCCACGAGTTCTTTGCCGGATTGCACCCTCGCCGCGCACAGCCCCAAGCCTCGTCCCGCTTCAACGTATTCAGCGATGTCGTCGGCATAGAAAGTCTGCGCTGCCGGAATGCCGCTCATGTTCAGCGCGGCCAGGTAGATTTCCGGTTTGGGTTTCTTCGCGCCCGCGCGAAAGGACAGCGCGAAGTGGTGAAACGCTCGAAACAACTTGAAGCGCCGCCTCACAAAAGTAAAGTGGGCCGCGTTTGTGTTTGAAACCAGCGCCAGAGTGTAATGGCGCGCCAATCCGCGTAGGAAAGGCAAATCAACGTTAGGCGTGAGAGCAAAAATCGACGTCCATGCCCGGAAAAATTGCACTTCATCCACCGTGGCTTGGAGCAGCCGGCACATTTCAACGTAGAACTGCCGCGTGGAAATCTTTCCGCATTCGTAACGCGGCGCGAGCGGCGACCGCGCGAAGCGCCGCCCGATTTCATCCTGGCTGAGCGGCGAATAAGGCAAGAGATTGTGGAAAAAACGCCGATTGTCGAAAGGAATCAGCACATTTCCCAAGTCGAGGAAAACGGCGCGAATCATTCGCTGCGCCTCCGTGGGCGTTTCCGCATTGCGAGACCGTAAAATCTCGCTTTCCTGACAAGATTGCAGGGGCTTGTCATTCTGAGCGAAGCGAAGAATCTGCTTGTAAGGCGTGAGAAAAGCAGATTCTTCGCTACGCTCAGTATGACACCGTGAGGAGTTCCAGCCCCCGCCTAAATCCTACGTTTGACCGAAAATTGGTCTCAAATTACCGCGAACCCAAATTGCTTGGCGCCCATCGAGGTTCCTTCGAACACGTGCGGCGGCTTTCCCAGGATTTTCGCGTAGCGCTCGACCACGCGCCGAAATGGTATTTCCGCCGCAGCGTCTCCCAGAACAGCGACCGTGCCGCCCGACCCGCCGCCCGTGATCTTGGCTCCGTACAGGCCGCGCTGGGGGCCCTCCTCTCGAACGAGCTTCACGATAAGGTCCGTAGCCTCCGCACCAAGGCCGCACTCGGTATACGAATAGTGTGACTGAAGCATGAGTTCCCCGAGCAGCTCGCACGCACATTTTGAGGGCCGGCTGCCAACCCCGCGAATAAGCTCCACAAAGAGTTGAATGCGGTGGTTTTCCTCGACGGCATACCGGGTGCAAGCACGGATGGGATAGGCTTGCTCCGGCCTCACGCGGGTGAACGGGTCGGCGTGAACCCGCCCGCTCTCAAGGAATTCGGCCCCTGTCCAGGTTTCGGGTAGCCAATGCTCGTGCTGCGAGCGGAACACCGAAGGCGGGATGTTCGAGGCGTAGCCGTTCCATCGCGGATCAACCCATCGCGGTATGCCCTCTCGATCTTCGAGGTGCAACGTCAAACCTTCCCGATCGCAGATCAACTTGTAGCCCATGAAGCAGGCCGCCCTGGCAGCTTCATATTCCACTCCTGTCACCGCGTGGCGCACACCGGAATCGATGGCCCACAGCGCGAGTTCAGCCGGGATGCGAATCGGCTCAAAAGGAGTGCACGGCTGGCAAAGCAAAGGGAGACACGATCCCTCCTCGCCGAGCACAATGGCCGCCTGGTCCATGATCCCGCACGCAGATTCGGCAATCACATTTTCGGCCCATTGGCACGCCTGCGCCAGCTCGATGCCTTCCAATTCGATCCCGCAGGCGTGCGCCACGCTCGACATCGCGGCCACCTCAACCGCCGCCGAGGAGCTGACGCCCTTGTTCAAGGGAACGCTGGATTCAAGATAGACGCTAACGCCGGAACGCATCCGGCTGGAAAAGTGTTTTTGCAGGAAATGCAATGGGCCCAGAACGTAGGCCGTCCAGCGCAATTCCGCGCGTTGGTTGGCGAGCTCCCGCACGCGCTGTTCATGCTGCAAGTCCTCGAGCCGGAATTCCGCGCGCTCCTGCCAACCATACGCCCGCAGCTGGGGATTCAGGAAGATGATGCGATCATCCTCGCGCAATTGCGCCGCGGCCCACGTGGCTTCCCGGGTGGTCATCTGGAACACCAGCCCGCCGGTGTAATCCACGTTGCCGCCCATCACGTCAATGCGCCCTGGCGCGCGCGCGATGTAAACAGGCTGTCCGCCAAGAAAAAACTCTCCGGACTCCCTCAATCGATTGGCGGTGGCTTCAAATTCATGCATGCGCCACGTCCCGGATGCTGCGGGTCAAATACTCAACCGCTTCCTCACTGAGCCGGGGATGGATGGGGAGACTGACGAACCGCCCATACATCTCCTCAGCCACCGGGCATTCTCCGGGATGGTGACCCATACGACGGTAGGCCGTGCTGTCATAGAGCGGCGTATAATGCGACCACACTTTGATTTTGCGGCTTGCGCACATTTCCCACATGAAATCTTCCTTGTTCAGCGGAAACTCGGGTTCCAGGAACACGCAGTAGATGTGGAAGACGTGCTTCACTTCGGGAGCAACATAAGGCAGGCGCAGCCCCGGAATCCCCGCAAGGCGGCGAGTGTAATCCGCGGCGATCTGGATGCGGCGCTCGTTCCATGCGTCGAGCTTACCGAGCTGCACAAGTCCCACCGCCGCCTGAACGTCGGTCATTCTGAAGTTATAGCCCACCGACTCGAAATCGAGCAGCCAGTATTTCTTTCCCATGGGCTGGCGAGCTTCGTCAAACGCGAGGTACTTGCCTTTGGGGTCGTAGGAGCGGCAGCATAGCGACCGCAGAGCCAGAAGGCGCTCGAAAAGGTTAGGGTCGTTCGTGGTCACCATGCCGCCCTCACCGAGGGTTGTCATGTTTTTTTGCTGGTGAAAGCTGAATACTCCGATGTTCCCCAGGCCGCCCGTCCGCCGCCCTTTGTACTCGGCTCCGGGGGCGTGCGCGCAATCGTCAATGAGGAGAATGCCGCGCGGGCGGGCGATTGCACTCAAAGCGTCCATGTCGCAGGGTTGGCCGTAAAGGTGCACCGGGAGGATCGCTTTGGTCCTTTCTGTGACCTTTGCGGCAACAGATTTCGGATCAAGGTTTAAGGTTCTGGGATCTACATCAGCGAAAACAACCGCGGCACCCGTCGCGGCGATCGCGTTGGCCGTGGAAATCCACGTGACCGGCGTGGTAATCACCTCGTCGCCCGGCCC
>JBOGJT010000022.1:0-3519 GCA_050745065.1 Terriglobia bacterium | reverse complement strand
TCGGTGACGCCGCCTCCGGTGATGTGAGCCAGCCCTCTCAGCCAGCCCTTTTCCAGCAGAGGCCAGACGACAGGCCCGTAGCAACGGTGGGGCGCAAGCAGCTCGTCTCCCAGGGTGCGCCCGAGGTCGGGAACCCGCCTGCGGAGCTTTAGTTTTGCGTGGTCGAGCAGCACCCTGCGCGCGAGCGAGTAGCCGTTTGTGTGCAGGCCCAACGACGGCACACCCAAAATCGCATCGCCCGGACGGATGCCGCTGCCGTCCACAATTTTACTGCGGCGGACGCAGCCGACGATGGTTCCGGCCAGATCATACTCCTTCTGCGGATAGAAGCCCGGCATCTCGGCCGTTTCTCCCCCGATCAAGGCGCAGCCGGCGGCGCGGCACGCGGCCGCAATGCCGCTCACAATTTCCGCAACCACGGCGGGATGCAGGCGCCCTGTGGCCAGGTAGTCCAGGAAAAAAAGGGGAGACGCGCCATGCACCGCGATATCGTTGACGCAGTGGTTCACCAGATCAGCGCCCACGCCGAAGTGGCGGTTCATCTCGAAGGCAACCTTCAGCTTGGTGCCCACGCCGTCGACGCTCGCCACCAGCACGGCATCGCGCGGCATACCACCCAACGCGTAAAATCCACCGAAAGCGCCCACGTCCCGCAGCACGCGCGGGTTGAACGTTTTCCGGGCTAGCTTCCTGATTTGGGATTTGGCGCGGTGGGCGGCGCGGAAATCAACACCGGCGTCTTTGTAGCGCATAGATTTCTGTGGTGGAATCTGCGGATCAGCCGTATGCCGTTCCATAGGGGCGCTGCCGGCTGCACCCGAAATCGACGGGCGCGGCAAGCAGGGCCCCGACAACGCGGAATGCGGCACGGCCTGCTTCTATGAGTGCGGATTCAGGAAGAGCTTTCCCATCCGCGACCATCGCGTTCGCCGGATGAAATTCACGATGATCGAGCCGTCGAATCGCAGGCGGCCTTCCAGGCTGTCGGCCATCCAGTCGCTCGTCGGGGCGTTGTAGGACCAATAAACAAAGAGTGGCTCCCCCACAACGTTCTGAATGGGCACAAACCCCCAGAAGCGGCTATCAGAGGAGTCGTCCCGGTTGTCACCCATGACGAACAGATACCCCTTCGGCACGTGCAGGCCGTCCCGGTGAATATACTCCGGGATCTGCCGCGCCCAGGTGGGATCCACCCCCCCCGCTTCAGCAAGCTCGTCCACTTCGCCGATGGGGGGAGGAAAATTATCCGGCCATCTCATGATGCCCGGCCTCGTATGAATCGCATAAGGCTCAACCAGCTTTCGACCGTTGCGGTAAACCTGTTTGTTCACCACGCGGATCACGTCGCCGCCCACGCCGATCACGCGCTTCACGTACATCTGCGAAGGATTACGAGGATAGTGAAAAGCGATGATGTCCCCGCGGTGAATGGAGCCAAGCCACGGCAGGCGCAGCGGAGTGTAGGGTATTTGCGGGCCGTACGACAGCTTATCCAGGAAAACGTGATCGCCGATCAAAATGGTGTTTTCCATCGAACCGGTAGGAATCACCGTGGCCTCGCCCACAAAAGTCCGAATGCAAAACACGGCGACGAGGATCACCAACAGCGACCGGACCGTATCCCAGGCGCTATCGCCGTTCCTCGGCGCGGGAGGCGACTGTATAGGAACGGCAGGCTCTTCACGCTGGCTTTGTTCGACTTCGGGTGTGCCGGTGGGTTCCATGTTTAGTCGCGATGGCGCAGCGCGATGAGTGTCTCCTGGATCGTGGTGGGATAACTCCCGGTGTAGCACGCTTGGCAGAATTGCCCTTTGGTATCTTGCGTGGCTTGGCGCAGCCCATCGAGGGAGAGATAGCCCAGCGTGTCGGCCTCCGTATACTGGCGGATTTCCTCCAGGCTGTGAGTGGCGCCGATCAACTCTTCCCTGGTTGGAATGTCGATCCCGTAAAAGCACGGCGATGTGGTGGGAGGGCAGCTGACTCGCAGGTGCACTTCCGTGGCGCCGGCGTCTCTCACCAGGCGCACGATCTTGCGGCTGGTGGTGCCCCGGATAATTGAATCATCAACCAGCACCACTCGCTTACCCTCAATCAGGCTGCGCACGGGATTGAGCTTGAGCTTGACCGCGAGATCGCGATTCGCCTGCGTAGGCTCGATAAAGGAGCGCCCCACGTAATGATTACGGATCAAGCCCAGCCGCATCGGGATGCCGGATTCCTCGGCGTACCCGACCGCCGCCGGAACGCCCGAGTCCGGAACCGGCACCACCAGATCGGCCTGGACGGGGTGCTCGCGTGCGAGCAACTGGCCCAGCATCTCGCGGCTCTTCTGCACCGAACGGCCGAAGACCACGCTGTCAGGGCGGGAGAAATACACGTGCTCGAAAATGCAATAGGCGAGCCGCGGGGCGGGAGGCGAAAAACGAAGCGAGGTGACGCCGCGCCGGTCAATAATGACCATTTCTCCCGGCTCGACCTCCCTCACGTAGGTGGCGTTGATCAGATCGAAGGCGCAGGTCTCCGAAGCCAGCACCCAGGCGTCGCCCAAACGCCCCAGGACCAGCGGCCGGAAGCCGTGCGGGTCGCGCATGCCGTAGGCGCTGTCCTTAAATAGCGCCACGAGCGAATACGCCCCTTCCACGCGGTCCAAGGCGCCTGCGAGCGATTCCGGAATGCCGGGCTGCTTTGAACGCGCGAAATAATGAAGGATCAACTCCGTATCGCTGGTGGTCTGGAAAATGTCGCCTTTCGTCTCAAGCTCATGCCGTTGCGATGAAGCGTTCACCAGATTGCCGTTGTGCGCGAGAGCCACCTGGCCCTTCAGGCAACTGACGGTAAGCGGTTGAGCGTTTCGCAGATCTGTGTCACCGGCGGTTGAGTAACGGGTGTGGCCGATGGCAATGTGGCCGGGAAGATTCTTGAGCACCGCGGCGTTGAAGAGCTCGTTGACGTGGCCCATGCCCTTGTGGCAGGTTAGCTTGAGGCCGTCCGCGACCGCAATGCCCGCGCTCTCCTGGCCGCGATGCTGCAGCGCGTACAGACCCAAATGAGTGATCTTCGCCGCTTCCGGGTGGCCGAAAACAGCGAAGACGCCGCAATGGTCGTGCGGCCTGTCGTCCTCCGCGTCCCGCGAGGGGAACACCTCGCGGCCAACCAGCCGTGCCTCTTCGGAACCGTCAAGGACAAATTTCTTCTGTTCGGGTGGGTGCAATGCGGTTTCCTTGGACCTTCCAGCGAAACCTTCGCTACTAAACCTCATTCTCCCGCGAACCCCACGGGCGCGCAACTGATTTTTGCCTGTCTGATTACAACACTATAAGGGGAGACATGAGTCCACGGCCATCCTACGCTGTAGCGGCGGCCGCTGGCCGCTGGCTTTTGGTAGTAAAGACCGGCGGCCAGAGGCCGCCGCTACAACACGGAGCGTCGCGGATTTATCTCCGCGTTTATACAATCGATCGCCGCGTTGTGCCCGGAACGCGCTGCCAAACCACGGCCTACCCGTAAGATGCATCGAAC
>JBOGJT010000021.1:0-5295 GCA_050745065.1 Terriglobia bacterium | reverse complement strand
TCCGTGTCCTCGATGTCCAGTTCGACATCGGCGGGGAATTGACCGGCGTGACAGTCCGGGCACCCATAGTAGGGACGCGAGACTTCGACCGGCCCCACGGCGGTCAGCACGGGCTTAGCGTGCAACTCGTGGTAATGAGCCCGTTGGCCGCAGGCGCACTCCACGGTGCGCTGCTCGGCGGCGGGGGCTGGAAACTGCAGAAGTTCGGTCAGGGCCGTAGCCCCGGCATGGTGCAGAGCGGAGCGCACCGCCGTGTCCACGGCCTCCAGATCGGTGCGGCCGTCTTTACGACGCTGAGCAAAGATACGACCCAGAAGCTGGTCTATTTCCCGCGCCACCTCCTGATGGATTGCAGCAGCCGTTTTTTTTCCTCCGCCGTCCACGTCCCCTCCTCCTCCAAGGGCCGCAGACGGCAAATCTTTTCGTTCACCGCCGTCAGCTCGGCGCTGAGTCTCTGGAAGCGCCGGAACTCCTCAACCTCTCGTTGGGCCTTGCGCAAGGCGGCGGGGCTGCTCAACGTTTCCGCCACCGTCTTGCCGTCCACTTTGGCAGTCAGGCGGAAGTTGGGCCCATGGCCAGGATCGTCGGCCTGGGCACAGTGGCAGTTGGGCTTGCTACAGCGTCCCATGACCCCGAGAATTGATCCTGGACGAAAATCGCCCAATTGCGTGATTTGGCGTACCACCTGAGAACGGTCCTTTTCCAAAGCAGGGAGTGATTCGGACATGAAGGCCTCCTTGTCTTGGCGTCGATAATACATTAAGACCAGGCCTTCCATTCACGAAATTATTCAAACCCCTACTTCTATGTCGCGCACCCGTCGCCGCCCAGCGGGTTGACGATATCAAAAGCGCCAAGCTTTGTCCCAGCGCTTAGCATCCGATCTCTAGCTCCGCACGAAATTTCGCTTGCGGACCCTTGCGAAGTTTACCCTGCGCAAAGCCGAAGCGCTCACGCCCGGAAAACGGCTCAACTTCGCCCATTCCACCCGCGCCCAGCGGCGTTGCTATTTCATAAGGCCCGAGCTTCCCCGCCAGAGCGAGTAGCGCGGAGTTGTTTTGTAACTCCGCGGCCTTTAGTCGTGCCGTTCAAAGATAAAAGCCGCAGAGTTTCATAACGCGAAACTCTGCGCTACTTGCTCTGCGGAGATGACGCGGTTGAGCCTTCCTGATCCACTTGAACCTCGCGAGCTACCAACGTGGATAGCGCGTCACGGACGGCCACCCGCAATGCCTCAATGCTGTACTGCTTCTCCACCCGGCGCCGCGCCGCCTGTCCCATCGACTCCCTGAGCGACCCATCTTTAAGCAAGCTCGCGACCGCCTTCGCAAATTCTTTCGGCTCGTCGGCCAAAAGGATTTCCGTTCCCGGTGTAAAATCGAGGCCCTCGGCTCCTATGCGCGTTGACACAACGGGCTTGCACATTGCGGCAGCCTCCAATATCTTTAGCCTGGTACCACTACCAATACGGAGCGGCACAACACATACGGAGCTTTTTGCAATTTCGCTTCGCATATCCGGAACTGTCCCGGTGAAGATGACGCCTGAAGTGCGCGCGACGCGGCGTTGGAAAGATTCCGGAGGATTGCGTCCTGCCACAATAAGTTTGATCCGGGGAAATTGTGTCCTGATCTCAGGGAGAATTTGCGAGACGAAGAATTCAACCGCATCCTGATTGGAGAAATAATCCATGGCCCCGGAAAAAATGAGCGTTTCGTTGCCGCCGTCCTTTTGCGGCGCGTATTCACTCACATCGATCACATTGGGCACCGTCGTCATGCTGGTCCCAGGGACCATGCGCTGCAGCACCCGCCCATCCCGCTCAGAGCAGAGAAGCACGCTCGCAACCGACGACGAAACTACCGTTTCCCAGCGGCGGAGTTTCAAGTATTCAAGCCAGCCGTAGGCTAACTTCAACGGATTGTGGGTCCGGGCTAGAACTCCGCGTACGATCACAAAGGTAAAATCATGCTTGTTCAGCAAGGCTTGTGCGCGTACTGGCGGCGGCAAATCCTTGAATAGGTAGACGTCGTCACAAAGAACGGCATCGAAATCCTTCTCAGCCAGCAAGGTACGCACTGCATCCTGCATTTCCTGCGACTCGTACTTGAAAACCCCGTATGGGAGCGCAGAAAACAAGGCTTTTAACCTGCCCGCCCCTTCCGCGAATCTTCCCCTCTCGTTTGCTCTTAACGGCACCAACCGCACACACTCGCAGACTGCGAACAAAGGAGCTAAATCCTGGTCGCGATCCTGTAAGCCGGCAAACGACAGGACCGAGATGGAATGGCCCTCCCGCGCTATGGCTTTTATCAACGACCAGTTGCGCATTCGCTGTCCATTGTTCGGTGGAAATGGCACAGCAAGCGCTACAAAAAGGATCCGCATAATCTTGACTAACCCCCTCCCACTACTCCGACTTTACGGAGGGCCTTCACGCACGACCGGATCGGAAAGAAAATATAATCATTCTCCAGGATATACTTCACAAACCAGGGGTAGTTGCTCATGTAAAGCATCCCGGCGATGGCCCAATCCATTTCTCCCGGCTTGAACTGCGTTCGGTGCTTGTCCCAATCTCCGTCCACTTCAATCTCGTCGGGCTTTATCTTTCCCAAACCTTGTTCCGCCGCCAGAATCACATGGCGCGCCCTGGAGGGGTCTAAACCCACCAGCCGCATCGCGGTTGCGTCCAACGCGACGCTGTCACGGCTGGCGAGAATGACGTTCAGGTGTCGAGCTTCACCGTTCACCGGCCCCCGCCCTTCCATGGCCACGATCCCGTCCATCAGCGAGAGCTTGGGGTGCAGCAGCCGCTCCAACGACGCCAGCAAAGGGTCCAAATGCTTGTGCAACAGAATGCGATTGTGTTGCGGCACGCAGCCCCACTGGTTTTTCAGCGACCCGGTAAAATACGTGAGGGCGTGGGTCTTCAGCGCCGGTAGAGTAATAAAGACATCGGCGTCCAGCAGCGGCACGGGCATCTCGATCTCACCTACCGGATCGCAAGCCACCTTGCGCCGGGGTTCGTCGGAAAAATTCATCACATGAATCCCAAGTCTCTTGGCCATCTCTGTATGACCGGTGACGTCGAAGGACTCTTGGGACTTCCTTCGCAGGTGGTCAGCCTCGCCGATGTAAATCCGGTTCGTTCTGGACAACAGAACTTCGCAGACCGCCGTCGTGATTCGAAGGTCCGTATTAGACTTATCCATTTGCTCAGGAACCACGGTGCACAGGTTAGGCTTGATGACCACGGTCGCCTGCGGACTAATCCAAGTCTGCCATTCGCACCGCTCCATGCACTCCTCGACCTGCGCCCGCAACGACGCATCGGTGACTCCACGGAGGATGACTTTAGCTTTCTCACCCATTCTCTTGTTCTCCCTATTCCAGGCTGGACTGTATGATTCCTTTCATCGCTGCGCCAACAACAGAAGATTGCCGTCTGCGCTACCTTCCTTGACCGGAATGCGCTCAAAACAGTCGCCGCCCAAGCGGAACCCGGCAAAAAGGAGCATCCAGGCGAGGTGCACTGCGTACCGGTAAGGCTCAATCTTGCTGCCCTGTTGGTAGGTCCACGTCTGATCGAAGGTCTGGGCGCTTCTGGGGTCGGGATGGCCGCGCAGCCCCCGGTAGATTCCCAGCGGACGTTCATGCAATTCTCGAAAGATCAGCCGTGCGTGAGGCCGCAACCGCAAGGCGTAGACTTCCCAACTCGCAAAACCAGCTCGTCGGAGCAGCCCATCGAGATCCGCCTTGGTTTGAATATGGTTCACGCCCTTGGTCCGCGCCGTACAATAGTTCGGCCAGTTCAATAGCAGGTTCCCGCCGGGTTTGAGCAGCCCCGCAAGGTTCATCAACGACTTCGCCGGGTCGGGGACGTATTCAAAAACTTCAAGCGCATAGACGGCGTCGAACCGGCGCACGATAACATCGCCCAGGTTGGGAGCACAAACGTCGGCGCAGGCGAAGTCCAGGTTTGTTAATTCGCCCAGCTTATCTCTGAGCCTATCGATTGTCCCTTGAGCGACATCGAGCAGCGTCAGATGTTGCACGCGGCGCGACAGTCTGAAGGCAGTAAACCCGCTGCCCGGACCTATCTCCAGAACTTCCATTTCCGGTGAAAGAGGCAGGTACTGATACACAACCTCGTCGCGGATAGGCAGGTCGTGCAGGGGCGATTTCCAAACGTCAGACCAGCGGAACGATGGCCGGCGCCGGGTTCCCGGATGGGCGCGCGCACCGAAGGGGCCGGCGTTGACTTCAGAGTGGTTGCGATTTGGCGCATTCATGCGCGAGTGTCCGTCAAAAACTGCTTGTAGTTCACGATAATCTCAGCAGCGACCTGATCCCAACCCGCATCCATGGGCTTCAGACTTTGATCATGCAACGGCAGCCATGAGCGAAGTTCACCCCAATCTTCTCCGACGTCCGGCGGCGCAACGCATCCGAGAACCGCGGGAAGCTGGAAAAAGAGTTCGCTTGCCGCAGCGTAAACGCAGTACCGTGGGGATGCGTGCGACCCAAGCCGCAGCCACCGCGGCCACGCCCGCCAGCTATGATGCCACCCGCTCTTGCGGAGCACGTGAGCCCATCCCCGCACGCGGTCTTTCAGAGGCTGAATCTTCATCCAGGTCTTCATCATGTCTTGATCCGAGAGGGAACCGCTGCGCTTACCTGCCAGGCGTGCCAATTCCCATCGCCAGAGCAAGCGGGTATGCGTCACCGCCTCCTGCCAGAACGTAATGCCGAAAGCGCGGTCCCCAGTCCCGGAAATAGGATCATCCCAGTTGGCCTGCAGCTTGAAATTTGTGCAGGCACTGACCCGGCGCGAAAACTCAGAAAGCGCAAAGGGCGCTCCATCCGCGGTTTGAGCGTCCGCAGCCAAAGCGTTCAATCGCTCAGCGCGTCCGCGGTAAGTCGGCTCGTATGCTCCCGCGAAAACCAAAAATGATGTTGCCATATCCAGGTAAAGCTTGACTGTGCGGTATCGGACGCTCCGGGTTAGGGCCTCCGGCCGGCCCGCCAATTCCGTTGCTACTTCGAGATGCTCAATCATTCGATTGCAAAGCAGCCGCCAGGCATCTTCCAAGGGTATATCGGCCCCGGAGAACTCCGGGATTAACGATAGAATCTGTTGATCGCCCCACACCACATTGCCACAAGCGCGCAGTTCGTAGGCAAAGATATGCGGTTTAAGCCGCCTCAAGAATTCCGGATGAACCGCAGCGAGATCTATTGAGCACCGGACGCTCTGTGGTGCAAGCTGGTTTTCGATCTGCTGCTCGAGGA
>JBOGJT010000020.1:0-5962 GCA_050745065.1 Terriglobia bacterium | reverse complement strand
CCCTGCCGCTCGAGCACCTTCACCGCGCACTCGCCCACCCGCGGGAAAAATTGGTCTCCAAGGCAGGTAATGAATAGCGCGGCGCGAGGTTTGGTCTTTGCCATGATGGATGCGAGGCGGCCGCGGGCGGGCCTGCCTGGCGGCGCGATTCAACCGCCCCGCCGGTGAATAAGGTAATTTAGGTCCGCGGCGCGGGTGAAGTCAAGGACGGCAAGTGGTGTGCGCGCCATCGACGTTTGGCGCGCGTAGGCCGGATAAGGCCCCCCAAAGGCAAGAAGCCGTAAAACGCCATTAATCCGGCAGGGCCGCAGGAGCGGTGGCGGCGCGGGTTGACATGTTGATCTCATTCCGCATATAGTCCTAAATATATTAGGAGGAGATATGGAACACCACGCACAAATCCTCCCAGGCACTCTCGATCTGCTGATCCTGAAGGCCGTGTCCCTTGGAACGCTCCATGGCTACGGCGTTCTTCTCCGGATTGGCCAGATTTCGAAAGGGGCCCTGGTGATCGAGCAAGGGGCGCTGTATCCCGCCTTGTTCCGTTTGGTCCGCAAGGGCTTTTTGAAGGCAACGTGGGGCATTTCGGACAATAACCAGCGTGCGAAGTTTTACCAGCTCACGGCGGCTGGCCGGAAACGCCTGCGAGAAGAGACGGACGGCTGGAACCGGCTTGTGGCCGCGATTGGGAGCGTCCTCCGCACCCGGCCGGAAGAGGTGTAGGGGCGCTGCCTGCCGCGCCCTCGAACACATCCGGGCAAGGGCGGGCGCAGCAAGCAGCGCCCCTACAGGTGGGGAGGAAGTTGAATATGAGACTTCTGTCATCGATTCGGACTTTTCTGGCTTTTCTGTTCCGCCGTTTACGGGTCGAGCGGGAAATGGAAGAAGAGCTACGGTCGCATTTGCGCAGCCGGGCGGATGATCTGGAACGTCAGGGCGTTTCTCGCGCGCAAGCGGAGCGCCAGGCGCGCATAGAGTTTGGCGGCTATCAACGCTATAAGGAAGAGTGCCGCGAGGCATTGGGGACGCGCTTGCTCGGGGAACTCATCGCGGACGTGCGCTACGGCCTGCGGCAGTTGCGCCGAAACCCGGGCTTCACGGCTGTCGTAGTGCTCTCCCTTGCCCTCGGCATCGGCGCGAACACGGCCATCTTTACGATTATTGATGCCGTATCGCTCCAATCGCTGCCGGTCAAAAACCCGGGCGAATTGGTGCTCCTTGACAGTGGTTCGGATCAGGGAACAGACAGCGGCAGTCCTTTTGTCGGCCGGTGGCCAGCGCTCTCCTACGATCTCTACCAATATTTTAGTCGCCGCAACGAGTCCTTCCAGGGCCTCGCCGCGTTTCGAAAGGGCATCGATCCCCTCGAAGTCCGCTGGCCGGGGGCAACCACGCGCGGGCAAGCTGAGCGCTGCCTGGGCCATTTGGTCTCCGGCAATTATTTTAGTGTGATGGGCGTCAGCGCCGCATTGGGGAGAGTATTCGAGGCGGCAGATGATGCGCCCAGTGCCCGCCCCGTGGCCGTGATTAGCTACGATTACTGGCAACGGAAGTTTCACGGCGACCCATCCGCTGTGGGCCGCGCGGTGGATCTGAATGGGACGCCATTCACCATCCTGGGGATTACTCCGGCCAGCTTCTTTGGCGAGCGAAAGGGCCAACCGCCCGATTTCTGGCTGCCATTGACTTTCCAGCCTGAAATCATGGAACGCGAATCGTGGCTGACGCGGAAAGACATGTACTGGCTGAATTTTGTGGGACGGCTGAAGCCGGGCGTCACGCGCATCCAGGCGCAAGCCGTTCTGGATGTCCAGCTTCGCCAGTTCCTTGCGGCGCAAGTGGGAGCGAAGCCTTCGGCGCGTGACCGGCGGGCTATCCAGCAGGCATACGTTCAACTGGCTCCTGGCCGCACCGGCATCTCGCGGGCACGAGAGCTCTATTCGGAGCCTCTGTACATCCTGATGGGCATTGTCGTGCTGGTATTGCTGGTGGCCTGCGCCAACGTGGCGAACCTGCTGCTCTCGCGGTCCGAGGCCCGGCAAAGGGAAATCTCGATGCGCCTGACTGTGGGCGCAAGCCGCGCGCGGCTCATCCGGCAGATGCTCACAGAAAGCTTATTGCTTTCGAGTTTCGGCGGGGCCGCTGGTTTGCTGCTGGCATACTGGGGCGTCCATCTCCTGTCAACGCTCGTAAGCCGTGATCTGGTGATGAGTGTTGCGACGAATCCCGCCGTGCTTGCGTTTACGTTCGCCGTCGCGCTGATCACGGGATTAGGATTTGGACTTGTCCCAGCCCTGCGCGTTAGCCGGACGGAGCTCAGCCAAGCGATGAAGGGTGTTAGGCCCGGGAGCCGGCGGCCGCAATCCCGGCTGACTCGCGGCCTGGTTGTGCTGCAGGTCGCAGCTTCTCTGGTGCTGCTTGCCGGGGCCGGACTTCTGGTGCGCACCCTGGCGAATCTTGAAAGCCAGTACCTCGGATTCAATAGTGACAACGTGCTGCTGGTGCAGACGGACCCACGGATGACGGGCTTCAAAGCCGGCGACCTGGATGCCCTATACCGGCAGCTTCTTGCCCGTTTGAACAATTTGTCCGGTGTGCGCTCGGCCACGATTGCCTATTACAGTCCGATGAGCGGCCACACTTCCAGCACGGACGTTAAGATCCAGGGCTATACGCCTCACCCCAATGAGAATATGGAGGTGAACGAAAATCAAGTCGGGCCAAATTACTTCAAGACGCTCGGCATTCCGATGCTTCTCGGGCGGCCGATTGGTCCCCAGGATACGGCCGCGTCACCGAGAGTGGTGGTGGTGAACCAAGCCTTCGCCCAACGTTATTTTCACGGGCAGAATCCCGTTGGCAGGCACGTCTGGGTCGGCAGCACGTCTTCGACGACGCCTCCACAGCAGGTGATCGGACTAGTGGCTGATGCCAGAGTCCATAATCAGGGCGAGCCTCCTGAGCCGTTTGCTTATATGCCTCTCAGCCAAGACCCAGGTTTTTTTGCCGGGAATATAGAGGTTCGAACCGCGGGCAATCCGTCTGGCGCCGCCGCTGAGGTCCGGCAAGCGATCAGGAGCGTGGATAGCGCACTGCCCATCGTTTCGGTTCAAACACTTCGTGTACAGGTAAACGACCGCGTGAACCAGCAGCGGCTAGTCGCGCGGCTCTCGGTGCTGTTCAGCTTGCTGGCGTTGATGCTGGCGGCAGTCGGACTCTACGGCGTCATGGCTTATTGGGTAACCCGGCGTACGCACGAGATCGGCGTTCGCGTGGCGCTTGGCGCGCAGAGGAGCGACGTGCTGCGGCTGGTGGTGGGGCGCGGCCTGATAATGACTCTGATCGGCACGGGATTTGGACTCGCCGCCGCATTCGGCTTGACCCGCCTGATAGCGAGTTCTCTGTACGGCGTCAAGGCTACAGACCCGCTCACGTTCGCCGCTGTGTCGCTCGTTGTAATCACGGTCACACTGCTCGCGAGCTACATCCCCGCCCGGCGTGCAACCATGGTCGATCCAATGACCGCGCTTCGATGTGAATAGGCGGCAGTTGGCCATATCGCGTTACCTGAGCTGAATTGTATCGGGCCTGCTGAGGATTACGTAAGGGTTACGGTGGCGGCGCAGTTCCACGGCTGACAATCCTCACGGCAGGTGCTAGTCTGTAGCAAGCTGGTGTTGACGCATGGCGACGAAAACCTTGATGACCGTTAAGGACTACGCGGCTCTTGACGAGCCGGCGGGCGTGCGCTGCGAATTAAGCAACGGAGAACTCATCGTGACACCTTCATCCAGCACTTTTCACAATCTTATTCGTGATGATTTCAATAGTCATTTGCGGATTTTTGCAAAGGCCCGCAAGCTAGGGGTGGTGGTGAGTGAAACAGGTATGACTTTGGTTGGAGAAGTAGCTCGGAAACCGGATATTGCTTTTATTCGGGCGCAGCGGCTCGAGGGCGTTAACCTCGATCAATCCCCGTTGCCTGTCTCGCCGGACTTGGCAATCGAAATCGTCTCCAAGAACGACCGCGCGGACGACCTGTTATTGAAAGTATTCCAGTACCTTGAAGCGGGCGCCCAGGCCGTGTGGCTGATGTACCTCAACACCCGGCTTGCCTACCGCTACCTGCCCGGCAAACGCCAACCCGAAGTTCGCGCCGCCGATACCGGGGACAAGTTTGAAGAGCCTGAGCTGCTGCCTGGATTTTCGCTTTTACTCAGCGAGATCTTAGGCTAAGACCTCCTGCCTCCGATTCATCACCGCGTTCAACGCCGCGACGCTGTTTGAAGCAGGCAATACTTCTCGCCCTTGATTCTCACCTCCTGACCTGTGTTTGAGCGCTGCCAGCACACTGAGTTTACTGGACCGCTTCGCGCGGGCGCTTCTGTCCTATCGCCGCATGTCGTTTCGGGCACTCTGCCCATCGTGCGTACCGCCTGCGCGAGGGATAGGCTGGGAGAACGTAAAGCGGGCCGGCCGGCCGCGGCTGGCTTGTTGAGCCTGGGCAGACTCATTCCTTTTTTGTAGTGGCCGGAGCTGGCGCCACAGGGCCGCGTGGTCGCAAACCAACTTCTTTCATCCCTACAGTAATGTGGCGACGGGCCGCCGCATACCCAAACCCATCTGGAGCCAGCCTGACGGGTATGCGATTTGCCCGGGAAGGGAACTTTCGTAGTGAAGCGCTCGTATGTAACGATGGTGGACGGCTTAAGAGACGGCCTTGTGACGCCAGATTGAAACGCCATGGCGGGTAAAAACTGCCTCGATGGAGGGATTTGGATGGGGACGCTAATCCAGGACCTTAAATTCGGTCTGCGAATGCTGGCGAAACACCCCGGCTTTACCGCGGTGGCGGTCATCACGCTCGCGCTCGGCATTGGCGCGACAACCGCTATTTTCAGTGTGGTGAACGGCGTGCTGCTCAGCCCGCTGCCTTATCCGCAGCCTAGCCGGGTGATGATCCTTTCCGAAACCTCGCGCGATTTCCCGCAGATGTCCGTCTCCTATCTTAATTTTCTCGACTGGCAGCGGCAAAACCGCTCGTTTTCGAGCTTGGCCGCGTATCGCGGAGATGAATTCAACCTCTCCCAATCGAGCGGCGCGGAAGTGGTTTCAGCCCTGATGGTTTCGGCGGACTTTTTTAAGGCGCTGGGCGTTTCTCCGGCGCTCGGCCGTGGCTTTGCCGCAGCCAATGACCATCCGGGCGCGGCGCCTACGGCGGTTCTGAGCTACAGCTTTTGGCAGAAGCACTTCGGCGGCAAGCCGGATGTGATCGGCAAGCCCATCAACATGGGCGACCAAACTTATACCGTCATTGGGGTGCTGCCCAAGATATTCTGGTTCTATTCGCAGCGGGACGCTTACGTGCCCATCGGCATCTACGACCGGCTTTGGAAGAATCACCGGGACAGCCACCCAGGAATGCACGTGGTGGGCCGCCTCAAGCCCGGCATAACGGAAGGCGAAGCTCAGGCGGACATGACCAACATCGCGCGGCGGCTGGCGCAGGAATATCCAAAAAGCAACACCGACCACGGAATTTCTGTCACGCCGGCGCTCAGCTATCTTGTGAAAAACGTCCGGCCCACTCTTTATCTTCTGCTGGGCGCGGTCTGCTTTGTGCTGCTGATTGCTTGTGTCAACGTAGCGAACCTGCTGCTTGGCCGCTCGGCGGCGCGGGAAAAAGAAATGGCGATTCGCGCCGCGCTGGGCGCGGGATGGCTGCGCGTGATGCGCCAACTCCTCACCGAAAGCGTCTCGCTGGCGCTCATGGGCGGCGGCCTGGGAATCCTTCTGGCGTTCGCCGGAACCAAGCTGCTGCTCGCGTACGTGCCCGGCGATCTGCCGCGTTCGCAAAACGTAGGGCTGGACTTGCTGGTGCTTCTCTTTGTCGTAGGCGTCTCAGTTGTAACCGGTGTCATCTTCGGCTTAGCCCCGGCGCTGCACTCGGCAAAGCCAGAGT
>JBOGJT010000019.1:0-11513 GCA_050745065.1 Terriglobia bacterium | reverse complement strand
CACCATGTAGCCGTTGTTCACCAGCCAGGTGTTGGTATTGAACCCACGGCGAAAGCTGTGAAAACCGTGGTCTGACACGATGATCAGCGTGGCCCCCGGCTCCATAGCGCGCTCCACGCGGCCGACGACTTGGTCCATGTGTTCGTAGGTTAACAGAATCGCGTCGCCGTATTTCCGGGCCTCGACAGGGTCATAGCGCGGACTCTTCGGGTCTATCAGCCGGTAAAACATGTGCGAGACACTGTCCGTGCTGGTAAAAATGGAAACCAGCAGACGGGGATGGTCGTTTTGAAGCTCGTCAACCGTGATGTCGGAAAGTTTCCGCATGGTGCGCAGCATGTCAACCAGAAAAACCCTGTCGCTGATCTTCTCCTCGTTAAGCGCCCAAGTGTCATGCCACCATCCCAGCGTTTTGAACAGGCCGTGGCTCTTCACCAATTGAGCAACGAAGTTTCCGGGAGAGGAAATCGGCATCACGGGGAATACCGGATCGATATTCAAGGGTGACATGTAGACGCGCAGCTCGGGAGAAACGCTGATGACGTAGAAGCGCGAGATGGCGCGAACGGAAAAGAAATGGGCGAAGGGAAACGCGACGCGAAACCAGCCGCTCCAGTGGCCGCTCGCCACGGTCTCCGTGCGCCCGCCGAACCGGATGGCCACGGAGTTGTTCTCCGCATGCACGGCAAACCGGATCGATGCTCGAATGCGCTCGCCGCTTTTCGACGCAGGATTAACCGGTCCATCGACAAAGGCATCAGCCGTGCCGTGCTCCAGATCGAGACTCACCAGCCGGCCGCCAAACTCCGTGTCTCCCGCGTTCCACGGCTCAATCGCCGTGCTGAAATAGAAAAAGGTGCCCCAGGTGCCGCGAACGTCGGGTACGCCCAGTCCAGCCCAGAGTTTTCCTCCAGGCAGCGGCGTGGGAGGGAACTCAAGCGGCATCCGCAGCACCACCGTCTTGTAGCCAGCATCCGCGACGGCTTTATAGAACGGGATTCCGTGGCGCTCGTTCGTCACGCGCGGACGCCGGATGGGGACTGTGCCAAAAAGAAATTTGGGCTTGCGCACTCTGGCCAGAGCCAGCTCGGGAAGATACGTCTTGGGGTTGCGGGTGAGAAAGTCAAAGATGCCAGTGCCGCCTGGGTTGAGCCCGGTCGCGAATGAAGCCCATGCCACCGGTGACTCGGGAGGGTTTGTGGTCCCGAGCGGCCGGAACGCGCCTTCTTGCGATAGCTTGGCAAGGTTGGGTAGCTTGCCTTGTGCGATCCATTGCGAGACCAGGTTGGCGTCCGCGCCGTCAAACCCCAGAATCACGACCTGTGGCGCGTGGGATCGGGCTTCGCGCGGCTTTCGGCAGCTCGCGGCCGCTAACGCCATTAACACGGCAAGACTAAGGCCCGCCATCCGGCGAATCATCATGACCTTTATCATCTCACAACCCAAAACGATACCGGCGCCTCTTGACCGCGCCATGATCTCGTCCTTTACGGTCCACGTCTCGTCTCGCAGCGGACTTGATTTTCGTGTTTTCTTCTCCTATAATCCTCTGCATGGATATGCGAGGCACGGTTGCAGGGGGCACGTGTGATGTCATGGTCGGGGACTCCCGGAGACTGTTGGCAAACCTTCCCGGAAATAAATTCCAATGCTCCATTACAAGTCCCCCTTATTGGGGATTGCGCGATTATGGGGTAGAAGGGCAAATCGGGGCTGAGAACTCTGTGGACGAATACATCAACAGCCTCATATCTGTATTTCGCGAAGTCAAACGGGTTCTGAAGGGTGATGGAACCTTATGGCTTAACATCGGCGATTCGTACACAAGCGGTAATCGTGGTTGGCGCGACGCGGACAAGAAAAACGCAGCGCGTGGGATGGGTTACCGGCCTCCCAACCCGAAGGGGCTAAAAGATAAGGAGTTAATCGGCATTCCTTGGCGGCTGGCCTTCGCGTTGCAAGCGGACGGATGGTATCTGAGGTCTGATATTGTTTGGTACAAACCGAACTGCCAACCAGAGAGCGTTAAGGATCGTCCTGTCCGTTCGCATGAATACGTGTTTCTTCTCTCAAAAAATGAGGACTATTATTACAATTTTGAGGCTCTAAAAGAACTGAGTTCGACCCCTGGAAAACTGCGCAGCCGCCGTTCGGTGTGGTCAATAAACACTGAAAGCTCGAAGGAAGCCCATTTTGCTATGTTTCCGCCCAGCCTTGTGAAGCTCTGCATGGAGGGAGGAAGCCGAAGGGGTTCTGCTGTTCTTGATCCGTTCATGGGCGCTGGAACGGTCGGTGTGGTAGCGTTGCAACTTGGCCGCGCGTGTACCGGGATCGAACTAAAGGCTGAATACGTCGAAATTGCTTGCAAACGGATTGCCGCCGTCACTCCAACGTTGGCTCTGTGGTCAGAGCAATCCGCCTGATTTCCCAAGTGCCGTGTACGACGCAGTCCCGTTTGTCCAAGTGGCGAATTTGCAGCTTCCGCTCTGTCGCGCCATCGAAATAAAGCTCAAACAACAGGCGACCTCGTAGATCCCGCACGCTGCATGTCCCCGGCTTCGGGTTCTGACGGCTATCGTGCATCATCTTGAGATTCCCCGCCTTGGCCTTTAGCAAAAGCTTCTTTGGGATTTCGACAATCTCGTATTCTTGCAGGGTCTCAGTGTTCGTTAATCGCCGGAGCTGCAAAATACGCTGATACGATCGCATGTGCCGGAAGAATTGTTCGCGGAGTCCAACCAGATCTTGCTCGTTGGTCCGAGCGCCGTTTCCCAATTCCATGAATTTCGATATGTGAAGAAAATCCCGTTGTAAACTTCTCTCGGCCTGGGTCTTCAAGCTGAACGGAACACCAGCAATCGTAATGTCGTGGCCTGGATTCCCGCGCGAAGCGAGCGTCGCGGCTATTCCGCATAGGTTCAGAACGCGGCTCAGGGCATACTCAAACCTGTCCTTCGAAAGAGCTTCCGTCGATAGGCAATGATGGATTTGCAGCGCGTCCCCGAACATTTCCAGGGTGCACCGAGTTATCAGGTCAGAGCCGGGATTGCGGTAAAGGTTTGGCTTAATTTTGAACTGATTGATGACACCTTCGGTCCATGCGAGTTGGCTGTCACTCAACTCCTGCAGCGTGTTCGCCAAAAGCCGGATTCGCTCTTCCCTGGTTAAGCGACTGCTTGCCATTGGGCAAGAGTAACCCATAGACGGCATGTTCGAGAACTGTATTGTGATGGCGCAATGTTTTGACGGTGGAAAAGTTCCCTCCGAAGCCGCAGAGAAGCCGACACAAGGCGTTATCGAGGGTGGCCGTCCGTTATTCCAGCCGGAAGAACGAGCGATCGATGGCACGGGAGAGGCTTGCGATGGCGCCTTCAACGTAGCTGGCGAGCGAATCGTGGTAAAAGGCAAGGCTGCGCTCGCGGATTTTCTGCTCGGGCTCCTGCGGTGCGACCAGATGGTGGGTTCCGCGCAGAATGATGCTGAGGATTTTCAGCCGGAATTGCTTCTTGTGAAACTCCTGGAGGCGGCTTCCGTCCAGGAATTTCGTATCCATGGCGGTGTCGGGAAGTGGGGGAGCCAAAATCCTGGTTCTCCCTACCCCAACAAACGGTGGCCGTCAGAACGGTGGCTCTCGCTGTCAGGCATCGTCCCCAATGGGAGCGGGCGGTGTGGCAAACCCGCAAATATAATGGTATAACAGTTATACTAAGATGCGATTTGACTTCGACACGCGAAAAGATAAACGGCTCAGGGCGAACACACAACGGGGGATCGGTTTTGAGGAGGCGCAGGAAATTTTCTCGCATCCTTACTATCTCGACCGGCGGCTGGACAGGCCGGAACAGTTTCGGGCAATCGGCTGGATCGCTGGCCGGCTTTTCGCGGTGATATTCGAGGTGCGGGAGGATCAAGAGGGGGAATACTACCACTTGGTGACGCTGTGGAAAGCAACACAGCAGGAAAGGCGGCTCTATGAAAAACAATCCTAGAAGCCCCAGACCGGTCTCTGCAGAGGCGATTGCAAAGGCCGCCGATCGGGGCAAAGACGTTTCTCGCTATTTCACTAATAAAGGCCGGATGATGGAACCCATTCAGCGCGTCAACGTCGATATTCGGATGTCCATCCTGAAAGAACTTGACTCAGCCGCTGAGGAATTGAACGTCAGCCGGCAAGCCGTCATTAAGACCCTGATACGCCAAGGGCTAGACCAGCACTATTTGGCCAAGGGTAACAGGTAGCAAAACGGCCGGAGCAGAATTATTCACACGTCCGAGGCCCATCGTACCCTATTCCAGCCGGAAGAACGAGCGATCGATGGTAAGGGAGAGGCTTGCGACGGCGCCTTCAACGTAGCTGGCGAGCGAATCGTGGTAAAAGGCAAGGCTGCGCTCGCGGATTTTCTGCTCGGGCTCCTGCGGTGCGACGAGATGGTGGGTTTCGTGCAGAATGATGCTGAGGATTTTCAGCCGGAATTGCTTCTTGTGAAACTCCTCGAGGCGGCTTCCGTCCAGGAATTTCGTATCCAGGGCGGTGTCGGATAGCGGCAGAGCCGGCCACGGCTCGACGCTCTTGTAAGCGATGTCAATTTCTCCAATGGACACGCTGCCAAAGGCATCGTGCAATTCCGCAAAGGGCGGCTCTTTAACGAAAGCGTGGCGGTGCCCTAAACATCCGCAGCGATTCCTCGTCCGCAGTTGAATCACCACCAGCCCTGGAGCGCGGAAAAGGATTTCATCATAAGCCTCGCGGCAAGGCTGAGGCGCATCGAGCCAGTCCTGCTCAAGCGATAGACAGATTTGCCGGGTGGTGGCGGCGTCCCGATACGAATGGGCGATCACCAGGAGCGGGCTCGACCGGTCGCCGTAACGGGTGAGGACATAGCGCCGGCCGGAGGCCCACTCGCGCCAGCGAATGCCGCGCCGCCGCGAATGCAGGTAATCAAGTATTGCCGCCGCCGGGAGGGTTTGTCCGGAGTCCATGTTCGTCTCGGGATGTTGAAAAGTCGAAATTAAAAACGGGTAAAAAAGAAAAAGGAGTCGCGCCGCCCAACGTGGACTTCCTTTCAGTCCCCCTCGCCGTAGACCCACACCCCGCCCATGCGCACGCGCACCACAATAACCTGGCTGCCCTCCGGGTTACGGAAATCGAGCACCCGTCCGAAACCGGTATCATTCCGAGGAACGCCGTGCAGGTCGCTCTGCACGTAGCCGAGCCAGGAATGCGCATCGAGCACCCGCAGTTTGTAGACACTGGGCACATCAACTTCCACGTCGCCGTAATTATCGTTCAGGTAAACCTGCCCGCTGATGCCGCTCACGGTCACGTCACCATCCACGCACTTTAGCCGGAGGTTCGCGTCGTAGGGCATGTGGATCGTGAAGTTTACGGTCAGGCGCGACTCGCCGCGAAAGGGCCGCCATGGCCGCCGCTTGGGGTAGACCGTGCTGAGCCGTATGTTGTGGTCGCGCCCGGCAATTTGTACCTGAACGCGGCGGTAAAGCCGCTCGGCCTTTTTCCTCGAGCCCGCCGTCACCAGCTTCTCGGCGTCGATCGAAAGCCTGGGATTATCCCAGCCCTCGATGTCCAGGTCGCCAACTCGCGTATTGATGGTGAGCGTGCCGAAGGAAAACATACGCACGGAATAGCGGTCGACACGGCGGAAATCATCAGCGCGCAGCAGCGGAACCGCGGCGAACAAGAACAAAACACAGAGCGTACCCGCCGCCCAACGCGCACGCTTCATGCCAGCGTGAGGGCAAAAGGCGGATTGGTTCGTCATTAGAGCCTCTCGCACGCGTACGTCCGGACAAAACAATCGTAGTGCCGAAGTCCACGCAACACAACCCTCGCTCCCGCCGCGACCTCAGATCGTGTCTTCATCGCGCAACCCAGCCTTAACTTAAATGTAACGGTGTGAATGCTATAATCAGGCCATGCCGCAGCGGATTGTGGTGATCGAAGACGAGAAGGACATCGTGAATCTGCTCAGCTACACCTTGCGCAAAGAGGGCTATGACGTCCGCAGCGCCGTGCGCGGCGAGGAAGGGCTGGATCTGATCCGGCGCGGTCCGGTGGACCTTGCCTTGATCGATATCATGCTCCCGGATCTCGACGGCCTCGAAGTGTGCAAGCGGCTGCGCGCCGACCCGCAGCTCAAGCGGCTTCCGGTGATTTTCCTCACCGCCAAGGGCGAAGAGTTTGACCGCGTTCTCGGCCTGGAGCTTGGCGCTGACGATTACGTGGTGAAGCCCTTCAGCCCCCGCGAGCTGGTCGCGCGGATCAGGGCTGTACTGAGACGGCAGGAACGCCCGCAGGATGATCCGCAGGTGATCGAAGCCCGCGACGTGCGGCTCGACGCTCGCACTCAGGAGGTCCTCGTGCGCGGACAGTCCGTCGGCTTGAGCGCGCTCGAATTCAGATTGCTTCATTTTCTTGCCTCGCATCCGCGGCGCATCTTTACGCGGGAGAGCCTGCTGGACGAGGTTTGGGGACGCGACCATTTTGTGACACCGCGCACCGTGGATGTGCACATCCGGCGCCTCCGCGAAAAAATCGAGACAGAGCCGGAACGCCCGCAGCTTCTTCAAACCGTTCGCGGGTCCGGCTACCGCTTCGCCGCTCTTTCACCCGCCGAGGCGGAGATTTAGCTCGTCCGATGACGCTGAAAAGCCCCATTTTTCGCAGATTCCTCTGGAGCGCGCTCGCCCCCGCGTTTGTTTCGATTTTATTCCTGAATCTTTATTTGCGCCGTTCCGGCGTTCACCTCTGGCTTCTGGCGGCGCTCCTGGTTGCGCTCGCGCTCGCTTTTGCCGCCGCGTGGCTGGGCGCTCACTCCTTGATCCGGCGCATCAGCCGGATGCGGGCGTTTGCGGAAAGCTCGCTCGATTCAGAGTTACCCACAAAGCCTCCTTTGCCGGAAGGCGCGGACGAGCTGGGATCGCTGGCGCGTTCTTTGGACCGGGCCGCCGGTCAATGGCAAGGGCTGCTCGACCAGCTCAAGCTCGAAGCCGCGCAGCGCGAGACGATTTTGAAGAGCATGGTGGAGGGTGTCCTGGCGGTTGACAATGACCTGCGCGTCGTCTTTTGCAACGACTCGTTTGTCCGGCTCGTCGGCGCGGGCCTGCCCGTCGCCGCGCGCCTGCCGCTCATCGATCTTGCGCGCGACCCCGCGCTGACGGGAATGCTGGCACAGGTGCTGGCGCGGCATGAACCCAGCCGGCAAACGCTTCAACTGGCCGCGGCGGACGGCCGCGTGTTTGAGGTGCAGGCGGCGCCGCTGGCGGGCCCCGCGCATACGGGCGCCCTCGCCATCCTGCACGACATCACCGACCTCGAGCGGTTAGAGCGGGTGCGCAAGGATTTTGTGGCCAACGTTTCGCATGAACTGCGCACACCGCTCACCGCCATCCGCGGCTACGCGGAGGCGCTCCTGGATGGCGGTCTCGCAGATCACGAGCAGAACCGAAAGTTTCTTGAGATCATCCTGAACCACTCCACTCGCTTAAACAGCATCGCCTCGGACCTGCTGACGCTGAGCGAGCTCGAGTCAGGCCGCAGTCAGCCCGAGCAGGATCGCGTCTCGGTCGCGGCGGCAGTGGATGCCGCGCTGCGCGCCGTCGAAGCGGAGGCGGAAGCGCGCGACGTCCGCCTGATCCGCGGCAAAATGGACGAAACCGAAGTTTTAGGAAGCAAAGTCCGCTTGGAACAGGCCCTCATCAATCTCCTCAACAACGCGGTGAAGTTCAATCGTCCGGGAGGCGCGGTCCGCGTCGAAGCGGCGCGGACCGCGGAAGGCGCCGTCTCGCTGAGTGTGAGCGACACGGGAATTGGCATTCCATCCGAAGACGTCTCGCGAATTTTCGAGCGCTTCTACCGTGTTGACAAGGCGCGGTCGCGCGAAGTGGGCGGGACTGGCCTGGGCCTTTCCATTGTCAAACACGTGATCGAGCGCATGGGAGGCAGCGTGAAGGTGGAGAGCCAAGTTGGAAAAGGCGCAACGTTTATCGTGACTCTGCCCGCCGCGCCCGATGCAACATCGTAGTGTAGCGCCCAAATCACCGGCGGACGAACGATCGACTACGATTCACGCCTGCGTCAGGTTTGAAACCCTGCCCTCCGATTCCGGCCGCCAGGTTGGCTAGAGGGCCGGGCCGGCGGGATCGCTGCCTCTCGGCCGCTATTTCCTGCCAGCGCGTCACGACCCACCACAATATTCATGACACCGTAACCGAGGCGTAACACAGCCGCCCCATCATGGGCGTGTGACAAACCATCTACCGGCTGGTTTGAAGTTCGGAGGGCGGGGTTTCGACCCCGCCCTCTTAAACTCCGGTAGCGGATTCATCAGTAATTGGCGGCGCAGCGCGGCAGAGCCGCAAACAACTGAAATGTCATGCTGAGAGAAGCGAAACATCTGCTTGCAGGCGACGGGAAGAGCAGATTCTTCGCTGCGCTCAGAATGACAGGCCGCCCGATGATTTCGCTAAAAAACCAAGGAATCACGGCCTCGCCATGCAGAGGCTCAGTCGAGAGAGAGGAATGGATCATGCGTAGACACACTCAGGTGATGTTTGTGTGTGTTGCCCTGTTCGGCGGCAGTCTGTTTATTTCAAGACGGCTGCCCGCACAGAACCGTGCCACAAGCGAAGTCACGATATCCGCTCAGGCAAAATTAGACGGGGCAGACTCCGACATACAAAATAGCGAACTGGTCCTGCTCAAACAGAAGATTCAATCGCAGCAGCAGCAGATCGAGCAGATGAAGAACTCGCTGGCAAGGCAGAAGCAATTATTGGAGCACTTGGTTGAGCGGGAAGAGAAGACAGCGGCGGCGACTTCACCCGCGCCCTCTGCAGCGGTGGGAAACCGTACCGTAGCCGCGCCTGTCGAACCGGCGGGGGGCGAAACGCCGCTGGTTGCGAGCACCGCGCCACCCTCCGTGATACCTGATTGGAGAGAGGGAGATTCTTTGTCTGGAAAGCAGAATCCGGAGATCCCGAATTCTCCGATCGCGGTGATCCCGCTCAAAGTGGGTCATTCAACTCTCACGCCATTTGGGTTTGTGGATGCCACGGCCTTCTTCCGCTCGCGCAATCTTGGTATCGGCATCGGTGCGGCTTTTGGCTCGCTGCCGTTTTCAAATACCGTGCCGGGGCGGCTGAGCGAAACCCGTTTTTCCGCGCAAAACTCCCGCTTTGGGCTGCAATACGATAGCCAGTTTGGCGCCAACAAGGTGCGCGGCTACATGGAAACTGACTTTCTGGGCGCACAGCCCGCCAACGCGTTTGTTACCAGCAATAGTGACAGCCTGCGCCTGCGCCTCTACTGGGTTGACTTGACACGCGGCAAGTTTGAGTTCCTGGCAGGCCAGTCCTGGAGCTTGCTGACCCCCGGACGGGAAGGCATTTCCCCCATGCCTTCGGATCTCTTCTACACGCAGGATATGGATACGAACTACCAGGTGGGACTCACTTGGGCGCGCCAGGTTCAGTTCCGCTTCGTGTACCACGCGGACCCGCACATCACTGCCGCCGTTTCGCTCGAGAACCCCGAGCAGTACGTGGGCAGCGCAGTGATCCTCCCGAGCGGTTTCAATCCAAGCCAGGTGAGCACGGGATCAAGCACCGCCACGCCAAACTCCTTCCCCGACGTCATCGGCAAGCTGGCATTCGACGGCAACGCAAGCGGCCATCACGCGCACCTTGATCTTGCCGGTCTGCTCTCGTCTTTCAAAACTTATAACGCGGCAACAAATAGCACTTCGAGCGTCGAGGGCGGCGGCGGCTCAATTAACGCAAACTTTGAGCTCTTCAGGAGCTTCCGCCTTTTCGCTACTTCGTTCTATAGCGACGGTGGCGGCCGCTATCTCTATGGGTTGGGGCCGGACTTCATCGTCCGGCCGGATAGCACGGCCTCGCTCGTGCGCAGCGAAGCCGGGATCGGCGGCTTTGAATTTCAGGCAACGCACAACACCATGTTCTACGGCTACTACGGCAGGTCGTTCTTTGGCCGCAACTATAGCGTGATTCCCTCGCCGGCGAATGGGGCGTCCACTTACGTGGGTTACGGCTTCCCAGGCTCCTCTTCAGCCGCCAACCGCGCCATTCAGGAGGCCACATTCGGCATAATCCAGACCTTCTGGAAGAACACTCATTACGGCGCGCTTCAGCTTATCACCCAGTATTCCTACCTGACGCGCACACCGTGGTACGTGGCTGCGGGCGGTCCGAAAAACGCAAATCTGAGCGAAGCGTACGCCGACATTCGCTACGTGGTCCCGTAGCCAAAATTGGAAATTGGAGATGGGGAATTTGAGATCTCGGTTTACTCGAACCGTTCAAAGCTGACGGCGCCGGGCGGGTAGCCCATGGTAACGAGAAGGGCGCGGACTTCTTCCACCATCGCGCGTGAGCCACAGACGTAGGCATTGAACGGCCGCTTCCGGGCGAGGTACTTCTCGATTTGGATTTGCACGCGGCCGCGGGGGCCATCCCAACGAGCGTCTGGCCGGCTCAGGGTAGGGATGAATTGGAAGGACGAATGCTCGCGGGCGAGGTTTTCAAACTCCTCGCGGTAGAGGATATCTACCTCGCGCCGCACCCCAAAAATGAGCCACGCCTCTTGCGGCTTGTGCAGGCGGTAGAGCTCGTGGATCATGGCGCGGACAGGCGCGATGCCCGTTCCTGTCGCGATGAAAGCGGAAACCCCTGTAACAGGGCGGCGCAGCTTGAAGGACCCAAACGGGCCGGTGAATTCAACGCGCTCGCCGCCGCGCAAACTCTGGAACCATGCGTCGCCCTCCAGATCCTGCACACTGACGCACAATTCAAAGCGATGCTCGCCGCGGCGCGCCGCGATGGAGTAGGCGCGAGCGGTGCGCTCGCCGTTAAAATTGGGGTGAAGGGAAATAAATTGCCCGGCGCGAAAATCGAACTGCTGCCCGTCGGCCATTTCGAACTCGTAGTGCCGGGCACGCGGGCTTGATCCCCACGCACGGCGCAGAATGGCGTGATGAACCACCGGGATCACTCCGCTGCACCGCCCATTTCTGCCACGGCGCGAATCCGCTCGAGAAGAAGCGCCGGCAGAAGCGAGTGGCCCTCGAGCGGCTCGCTCACCTGGAATTCAACGCTGGGATGCAACGCGCGGGCGCGAGCCAGCAGCTCCGGCAGATCGCGGCGCAAATGGGTCCCCGTGGTCAGGAAGTACGGCGCTACGATAATCCTGTCCAGGCCCGCCGCTACGGCATCCGCTATCGCTTGCGGCAGGTCCGGCTGCGCCATTTCCAAAAACGCTGCCTCGACGTAATCAAGCCCGCCTGACTCCCGCACCTGGGCCGCCAGCACGCGGACGCCCGCGTTAGCGCTCTCCACGCGGCTACCGTGCGCGAAGAGAAGAATCCCCGTCTTTGAGCCTTCGCCGTTCATCACTCGATTGCTCCTTACGGCCATTCTAACAGGTTGCTGAAAGAGTTCGAAAGCAGATCATCCTGAGGAGTTGCCATGCCGCTTGC
>JBOGJT010000018.1:0-3271 GCA_050745065.1 Terriglobia bacterium | reverse complement strand
GCCTCTGGCCGCCGGTCTTTACTAATAAAATCCGGCGGCCAGAGGCCGCCGCTACAGAATCCGACGCCGCTACAATTGGGACGCGGTCGCCCCTACGTCTTGCCATCCACTTGCGCCATGAAATAATCCTCAAGCGACGATTTCACCGGGTTAAAGGAAACAATGCGCGCGCCGCTCGCCTGCGCCATCTGGAGCAGCGCGCCGGCTTCGTGCTCGCTCGAAAACTCCATCCGCGCTTGGCTGCCCACGCGAACTACGGCGCGGGCGAAGGGCTGCAGAGTCTCGATGACGCGCGGCGATGGATCATCCAGCACCATTTCTGTGGCGGAAACCTGAAGCTGCAAAATGGATTGCACGTCGCCCGAGCCGAGCAGTTGCCCCCGATGAAGAATCGCCACGCGGTCGCAGAGTGTTTCCGCGTCCGAAAGAATGTGGGTGGAAAAGAAAACAGTTTTCCCGGCCTGGCGAAGATCTAGAATCAGGTTGCGTATTTCGCGCCGGCCGATCGGATCGAGCCCCGACATTGGCTCGTCAAAAAATATGAGCTCCGGATCGTTGATCAACGCTTGCGCGATGCCGAGCCGTTGAACCATGCCCTTGGAAAACTTGCGCACCGGAAGGCCCTTCGCCGCTGCGAGGCCCACCCGGTCGACCAATTCACCCGACCGCCGGCGCAGCGTTGTGCCATCCAACCCGAAAAGCCTGCCGGCAAACTCCAGAAACTCCGCGGCGCTCAGGTGGTCATAGAAAGTGGGATTTTCAGGAAGAAAGCCCACGCGGGCGCGGGCAGCGCGATTGCGCAGGTCGCGGCCTAAAATCCGCGCCGTGCCGGAGGTGGGGAAGATCAGGCGGAAAAGGAGTTTGAGGGTGGTGCTCTTGCCGGCGCCGTTTGGCCCGAGCAGGCCGAACGTCTCGCCCGCCTCGACCTTCAGGTTCAGCCGCTCTAGTGCGCGGCGGGGCCGCTTGCGCCAGAAGCCGGCGGCGTAATCCTTGGTCAGATCGGTTGTTTCTACGGCCAACATAGAGAATTTATTTTAGCCGATTGTTGCTGTAGCGCATGAAAATGCCGTAGGGGCGCAGCAAGCTGCGCCCCTACATGAGATCAAAAGGAAAAGGGGGAGTTCCTTTGGAAACTCCCCCGAGAAGACTGCAAGTTTGGCAGAATATGCTATGTGACTACTGAAGCGGTTTGTCGGTACTATCCCGCGTTGTGCCGTCGGTGATCGAAGGGGCCGTGCCCGTTGTCGTGTAATAAATCACGTTCGTCTGGTCGATGCCGTAAGCGTCTTGACCCGTACTGCCGACGGTGGCGGGCACACTAGTTGTGCCAAATGTGTCGACGTTGCCAGATGTATCTGCCGCGCCGGCTGTATAAGTGAACGTATAGCCGCTCTTGGTGGGAGTAGCCGACGCAGGGTTCGTGCCCGAAAGCACCGCGTCAATCATATCCGCGGCGGTGGCGCTTGCCGCTCCGGCGGCGGCGGGCGGGCCGATGTCCGCTAACGTAGCACTGTAGCCAGTGTTGTACGTCGATGCATAAGTGACTTCCGCGGTGCCGATGGTGCGCAGCGAACCCACGGCTGAAGCCTGGTTGGCTGCCATCCTCGAGCGCAGCAGGTTGGGGATAGCGATGGCCGCGATGATGAGAATGATCGCCACAACGATCAAAAGTTCAATCAACGAAAAGCCTTTGGAATTTTTTTTCATTAAACTTCCTCCCAGCAGAATGTCCATTCGCGACCCATCGCGATGGCGCACTACCCAAGAGCAACTCACGCGCCAATCGTAGGAGCATTAGAGTTTGTTTACCAGCGCGTTAACCCGCGCGCGCGCCGTGCCTTAGCAGACTCCATTAAAATTATACAGAATTCCACGCCACGCCGCGCCTGTAATTTCTGCCCATTTTTGTCAGTGAGCCTGCCGCGAAGCGGCAGGGCTGTAGCGGCGGCGCTGCGAAGCCCCCAACTCCACTCATGTCATTCTGAGCGCAGCGAAGACTCTGCTTTCCCGCTGGCTTAACCGGGGATGCTTCGCTGCGCTCAGCATGACATTTCATCCATCCGCCGGGAAGGGCGCTGTAGCGGCGGCGTCCCTGCCGCCGGATTTTCGCTTTCGCTGATTTCGGCGGCGGGGACGCCGCCGCTACGGTTTGCCGCTTGTGACGCATAGCCGTCACGTGCGATTCTGGAGACACGGCGATGAACACTCAATATGACGCGCTCCTGGTTGTTTCCTTTGGAGGTCCGGAAAAGCGCGAAGACGTGATTCCTTTCCTCGAGAACACGCTGCGCGGCAGGAGCATTCCCGGCGAGCGGATGCTCGAAGTGGCGGCGCATTATTACGGACTCAATGGCCGAAGCCCCATCAACGATGAGAACCGGGAGCTTGTCCACGCCCTCAGCGACGAACTTGCCGCAAACGGCCCGGCGCTGCCGGTTTACTGGGGGAATCGTAATTGGCATCCGCTGCTTCCGGATACACTGCGGGCGATGAAGGCGGACGGCATCCGTCGAGCGTGCGCCTTCGTCACCTCCGCTTATAGCTCCTACTCAGGCTGCCGGCAATACCGCGAAAACATTGAGCAGGCGCGGCGCGACGCGGGCGATGGTGCGCCGGTGGTGGATAAATTGCGCGTCTTCTACAATCATCCGCGATTTATCCGCGCGTGGCTCGATTGCGCGCAAGAGGCCCTGGAACAGCTTCCCGCGGAGCGAAGGGATGCTGCGCAGATTGTCTTCACAGCGCATAGCATTCCCCTGGCCATGGCGAGCCAATGCGCTTACGTTCAGCAGCTCGAAGAGACTTGCCGGCTGATTTCGGAAGGCCTCGGCCATCGGTCAGGAACGTTGGTTTACCAAAGCCGCAGCGGCTCGCCAACGCAACCATGGCTCGAGCCCGGCGTTCCGGATCAACTCCGCGAGATTGCGCTCGACGGAGAAAGCAGGGACGTCGTGATCCTTCCGGTGGGATTTATTTCCGACCACATGGAAGTTGTCTACGACCTGGACTTCGAAACTCGCGCCCTATGTCAGAGGCTGGGCTTGAACTACGTTCGCGCGCGAACGCCTGGCGGGCATCCCGAATTTGTCTGCATGATCCGCGATTTAATTTTGGAGAGACTTGAGCCTGGGCTGCCGCGGCCCGCGCTAGGGAGTATGGGACCTCATCACGATGAATGCCCGACCGATTGCTGCCTGCCACCCATTACACAAGAGGCGCTGTAGCGGCGGCGTCCCTGCCGCCGGATTTTCGCTTTCGCTGAGTTCGGCGG
>JBOGJT010000017.1:0-5429 GCA_050745065.1 Terriglobia bacterium | reverse complement strand
CTTGCCAAAGCGGCGCCGCGATACGAGACCCAAACCGATCAGCGCCGTTCCGAATAACACCAGAGATCCCGGCTCGGGAGTTACGGCGGGCGAATTTGCTTTCTCCTGAAGTGTGATATTTGCCGGGTAGTTAGTGGCCCCGAGGTTGACATAGGAACCGGTCGCATCGACAACAATGGCCCCTGTCGGAATTGAGCTGCTGCCGTTGATTCCGGTGACCACGCTCCCGCCGAAAGTTTCCTCACCAGCACCACCACTGCCGCCGCTGAAGTTCAGCGTCAAGGTATCCAACAGCTCAGTGGGTTCGTTCTGGTTGACGATCGCGAAAACATCGCTGCCGGTTGCGGTGGCGTCCGAAAGGAAAGTACCGGTAAAACTCGTTGCAGTTGAACTCTGGGTATCCCAAAAGCTGTCAAAGTTGAAGGTGGTTGGATTTGTGGTAAAGTCTACCGCCATGTTGGCTGCGCTTGCGAGCGCTCCAAAACAAAGCAAACAGGAAATTACGAGTAGTGATTTCATTTTCATAGAAGCCTCCTTGGACTGCGGTTGTGGCGTGCGTGAGAGTTCCGGAAATTCCGATCGCTGAAGTCCCGGCTACGGAACAGTGGCAAATGATTAAGCGCCGCGGCCTTCGGCCGCAACCAAAGGGCATTACCCGTCATTCCCGCGGAAGCGGGAATCCATGCGTGGACCCACGCTTTCGCGGGGGTGACGCCATCGGCGCGGCCCGCGAGCGGGCAGCGCATACTTGCCGTTGGTTGCCGTCATTCTATAAGGCGGAAAGGGAGAGCAAAAACTGTAGCCCCTACGGAATTTTTTTAGCGAGGCGCCGGAAACGGTGATATCTTATTAGCACCGAAGGAGGGTGCCGCGGCGGGTTCGGGCATGAATGAACTTCCACGACACGAGGTAACTCAACTTCTCCAAGCATGGAGCAGGGGGGACGAGCGCGCGCTGGATAAGCTCATGCCGTTGGTGTACAACGAGTTACACCGGATGGCGCAGCGGTACATGGCAGGCGAGCAGGAAGGCCACGCCCTTCAAGCTACCACTCTGGTGAATGAGGCTTACCTGCGTCTGGTGGAAGTCCGGCAGCTCAACTGGCAAAACCGCGCGCATTTCTTTGCCGTCTCGGCGCAACTGATGCGGCGCATTCTGGTGGATTTCGCCCGCGCCCGCCAATCCCTCAAACGAGGCGGCGATGCCCCGCCCCTTTCGTTGGACGACGGTCTCGTGGTTACCCCTGCGCAAGAACCGAACCTGGTGGCGCTTGATGAGGCGCTTACGGCTTTGGCCGCCTTCGACACCCGGCGAAGCCGCGTGGTGGAGTTGCGCTTTTTCGGAGGGCTGGACGTCAAGGAAACGGCCGAGGTGCTGAAGGTCTCTGCCGAAACCGTGATGCACGATTGGAAGCTCGCCAAGGCGTGGCTGCTGCGTGAAATGCTCGAGGAGAGAGCCTGATGGATCCCGGTCGGTGGCGCCGGGTGGCGCAGTTGCATCGCGCGGCGCTGGTGCGCGAAGAGAGCGAGCGGGCCGCGTTCCTGCTGGAAGCGTGCGCCGGGGACGAAATCCTGCGCCGTGAAGTTGACTCTCTGCTCGCCTACGAGAAGGAAGCCGAGGGCTTCATCGAATCTCCGGCGCTGGAGGTTGTGGCCAGGCAGCTCGCCACGGAGAAAAGCGGCCCGTCAAGACGCCGGTCGAGCGATGCGCCGCTCTCCCTCACCGGCAGCACAATTTCCCACTACCGGGTTCTGGAACGATTGGGCGGCGGCGGCATGGGGGTTGTTTACCGGGCCGAAGACGTGCGGTTGGGCCGCTTTGTCGCATTGAAGCTGCTGCCCGAACCACTGGCTGAGGATTCCCGCGCCTTGGAGCGCTTCAAGCGCGAAGCCCGTGCCGCAAGCGCCCTCAACCATCCGAACATCTGCACGATCTACGACATCGGCGACCACCACGGCCGCGCCTTCATGGTGATGGAGTACCTCGACGGCCGAACGCTGAAACATCGCATCGGCCGCCGACCTTTGCCGGTGAACATTCTGCTGGACCTCGCCACCCAAATTGCGGACGCGCTCGACGCGGCGCACGCCAAAGGCATCATTCATCGTGATATCAAGCCAGCGAACATCTTCGTGACCCAGCGCGGACAAGCGAAAATCCTGGACTTCGGCTTGGCGAAGCAGGCGCAGCCGATAGGCGCGATCTCACGATCGCAGGCCGCCGGCGGGGACTCTTGGGCCCCCGGTGCGGCCTCGGCTTCGTCTCGCGGACTTCGTTTGACCAAATCAGGCATGGCGATTGGAACTGTGGCCTATATGTCGCCAGAGCAGGCGTGCGGCGAGCAACTTGACGCCCGCACCGATTTATTCAGCTTCGGCTGCGTGCTTTACGAGATGGCCAGCGGACAGCAACCCTTTACGGGAGCCACGGCCGCCGTGGTCTTTGACGCCATTCTTAACCAAACTCCCACAGAACCTATGCAGCTAAACCGGAAGCTGCCGGCGAAGCTCGACGAAATCATCGGCCGCCTGCTTGAAAAAGACCGGGACCTACGCTATCAATCTGCCGCCGACCTACGCGCGGAATTAAAAAGACTGAAGCGCGATTCGGATTCAGGACGGGCGGCGGTGTCCCTTCGCTCAGCTCCTGGCAGCATCTCTTCCGCGGCCGGTCGCGGGGCGGCCCCGGCCATATCGCGGCCGCCACGGCGCAGACACTGGTTAGCCGCAGGTGTTATCGGCGCGATCCTACTCGCTTGCGCGGGCATCGCATGGTTCCTTACTCGTCAGCCTCAACCGCTACCTCAATTTCAGCAGCGGAGGCTCACAGCCAATCCTACAGGTCTGCCGGTCAAAGGCGCAGCCATTTCTCCCGATGGTGAATACCTCGGCTACTCGGACCAGCAGGGCCTTTATGTGGAGCTTTTGTCGACGGGCGAGGTGAGGTCCGTGCCCATGCCGCGCGGGATGCAGACGGGGGACGCGTCCTGGGCATTTTCCGGCTGGTATCCGGATTCGACGCGATTCCTGGCCAGCCTCGAAACACCTGGAAAGCCTGCCAGCTTGTGGTGGGTTCCCGTTTTTGGAGGATCGCCGCAAGAGCTGAATGAAGAAGTATTCCCTGGAACGTCGGCCGTCTCGCCCGGCGGCTCCTACGTCGCGTTCGGAAGGAAGATGGGCGGCGACGGACTGCGCGAAATCTGGCTGATGAGTTCAACCGGTGAATACCCGCACAGGATATTAGCGGCCGAAGGCCAGTCCGGGTTTCGTCACATCGTGTGGTCTCCGGGCGGGAACCGGATTGCTTACCAATACGATCTTCGGCAGGGCAATAAGGAGGAGGTATCAGTCAAGAGTTGCGGGGTGAAGGGGAGCGACCAGACTACGATACTCGCAGATGACCAATTGGTTGATTTCGTCTGGACTTCACCGGGCCGATTGGTTTATTCGCGATGGATAAAAGGCAGAACCCCCGCCTCCGACAACCTGTGGGAGATCAAAGTGGACGACAAGACCGGGATCCCGCAAGGCGAACCACGCCGGCTCACCGATTGGGCAGGGTTCCAGATCGGCGGCTTGAGCGCGCCCGCGGACGGAAAGCAACTCGCGTTCTTGCGCAGCGTTGACCACGATTCGGTTTTTGTCGCAGAGCTGCCGAAGGATGGAACGCGTGTGGTGAATCCGCGTCAACTAACTACCGATGAATATTCCAACATGCCGTCGGGCTGGACGGCTGATTCGCAGGACGTCATTTTCACTTCCAACCGCTCCGGGGCGTCGGGGATTTACAAGCAAGCGCTCGATGGCGCTACGCCTCAGATCATCCTTTCTTCCTTGCCCGGGATTCACGTTGACAACCCCGTGCCCAGTCCCGACGGCTCGTGGATATTCTTTACGGGCCTGCCGCACAACGCCGCGCCGGAAATGCCGTATCAGTTCTATCGGGTTTCCGTTCAGGGTGGCGCGCCTCAACCGATGTTTTCGGTTGGGAGGTATAGCCGTAATTTTGAGTGTACTGACCAGGCTGTCGATTTCTGCGTCTATGGCGCACTTGCCCCAAATGGGCGCGAGTTGATCATCAACGCTTTCAATTCGGTAGACGGGACGGCCAAAGCGCTCTTGCAAATTCCGGTCGAGCCGGCATCCGGCTTCGGTTGGTCTATTTCTCCGGACGGGTCGGAGATCGCCTTCGTCAAAAACAACGTAGACGCAAACCAGGTCCACCTCATCCCGCTTAGCGGCGGCAAAGCCCATACGATTACTCTGAGGGGTTACACGCATCTTGATTCTATTGGTTGGGCTTCAGATTCCAGGAGCCTTTTTGTGGGTACGTTGTCCAACGGTAACGCCACGCTACTGCGCGTCAGCCTTAGCGGTGACGCTCAACCAATCTGGTCGCGCCGCCAGCTCGCGAGGACCTGGGGGGAACCTTCTCCTGACGGACAGCACATCGCCTTGCGGGGGCGCGTTTCGAAAGCGAATGTTTGGCTGATTCATAATTTCTAGCCCCGATTTCTCACCACCGAGCACCGCGGAGGCCGAAGGGCAGGGTTAAAACCCTGTCCCCTTCTTCCCGATAAGGACCTTCATTACACAGGAGGTCATAAGTCCACGGCCACCATGTGCTGTAGCGGCGGCCTCTGGCCGCCGGTTTTTAATAGCAAAGACCGGCGGCCAGCGGCCGCCGCTACAAAACCGGGCGAAGCGAAGATGCCGTAGAGGTTAGTGGGCAATTTTCCAGGCGGTTGTGTACCGGTCCTGATCGCGCTTCAGTTCGCCGATCAGCGCGGTGCGGCGGCGGCGAAGCCCGGCCGTGCGCCGCTCCCTTCCGGCGGCGCTGGCCAGCACACGGGTGCGATGTTCGAGCAGCCACAGATAGCGCAGCAGGTAAGCGCCCGAGATCGGGAGGCTGGGCGCGTAATAGCCCACAACATCTCGGGGCAGGTAATGCGCCGCAAGCGCAATCTGGCCCGCGTAGCAGACCAGGGCGACCACGATGCGCCATGCCCAGTCGCGCGGCGCCGCGCCCCATAATCCTCTTTTCAACAGTCCTGCCGTCCACATCACGAACCAGGCAAGCAGAAGATTCAACAGCCCGTAGCAGGCGACGGGAAAACCGGCAACGGTTTCCGCCCAGACGTAGAAGCTCTTCCAGGGGCTCTTGTGCCACGCCCCGGCGGTCTCGCCGATGAAGGCGTGGAGTGCCGCTCGGCGCTTGCGCTCCTGATAGATCTGGAGAGCACCGTTGAGCGCCGCAAGACGCCCAGGGTGGCTGTAATTCAGCTGGTGCGTCAGTCTGACCAGGAACGGGCTGAGGTCAAAATCCTCCACCTTCTGCTTCCAATTCTGACGGTGTGACCATTTTTCGGCGAAGTCCTCGCGCATCACCACCTCCAGCCCATCGAGGAATTCATCAATAACCTCCGGCTG
>JBOGJT010000016.1:0-9660 GCA_050745065.1 Terriglobia bacterium | reverse complement strand
GCGGCCTAAGGAATTACAACAATCTTCCCATAGGCGCCCGGCTCCATCACCACCTGATGGGCGCGAGGCGCCTCGGCGAGGGGGATGCGCTCGCCCGTCACGGGCCGGAGCGTTCCATTCTCCAGGCCGGCGGCCAAGGCGGAATGAGTCGCAGCCAAATCGGCGGGCGTCGAGTTCAAAAGCGACATGCCCAGGATGGACGCGTTGCGGCCCATGAGCTCGCGAGGGTTGATTTCAACCGCCCCGCGGCTGCCGACTACCACCACACGCCCGCCGCGCGCGAGCGCGGTGAGATCGCGGCCCAGGTTCACGTTGGCCAGCATTTCGAGGATCACGTCCACGCCGCGGCCGCCCGTGAGTTGATTCAACGCCGCGAGACCGTTGGGCGCCCGATGATCCAAGACGTGGTGCGCGCCTTCTGCGGCAACCAGTTTCCGCCCCCGGTCAGACCCCGCCGTGCCAATAACCCGCAGTCCTGCCGCGCGCGCCAATTGAACCGCGGCGATGCCCACACCGCCGCTCGCGCCGTGCACCAGAACCGTCTCGCCCGCCAAGGCGTGGGCGCAATGGAATAGGGCTTGGTGCGCCGTGGCGTAGGGCACGCCAATCGCCGCGCCCTGCTCAAACGTGACTGCCTCCGGCAAAGGATGCACCAGCGCCGCCTTGGACAAGGTGAATTCCGCGTAGGCGCCGCTCGAAGTTCCGGCCACGTAGACCCGGTCGCCAGGCTTCACGTCACTCACCGCCGAGCCCGCCGCCTCCACGATGCCCGCTGCGTCAAAACCTGGAGTGTAAGGAACTGAGGGTTTCACGGCATAGGTACCGGCCCTAATGTAGGCGTCCACGGGGTTGACGCCCGCCGCCCGCACCCTGACAACAACTTCGTCGGCGGCCGGCCGGAGATCCGGCACTTCTTCCAGCTTCATCACATCCGGTGCGCCGAACTGCGCCACTCGAATCGCTTTCATGGAATGTTCCTCCGAAGCACCCCTGGTGCGTCCTTCAACGCGTGCACCCGCCGGCTTGCGACAGCTTCGAGCCACAGCTCGCGGGACAGACCGGACGAACAATTTTCATCCGGAGTCGGGCACCACAGGCCTACAACCCCGCGTTTTCGGCGATCTGGCGCGCGAAACTCGACCAATCGTCGTCCCCCCGCCCGCGCGCGAGGCCGCTGAGCATTCGGTCGCGCACCAGGCTCGCGACGGGCATAGGCGCCACGGCGGATTCGGCCGCCTCCAGGACCAGGCGCACATCCTTCAGCCCGAGCGCCATTTTGAATCCCACCGGCTGGTAATTATCGGATGCAATAAGCGCACCGTATGTTTTATAAACGGGAGCGTTGAAGAGAGACGATGTCAACATCTCAAGATAGCTGGCGGGGTCCACGCCGTGCTTGCGCACCAGGGCGAAAGCTTCGCCCAGACTCTCGATCATCGCCGCGATGAGAAAGTTCCCGCCAAGCTTCGCGACGTTCGCGGCCGCCGGATCGCGCCCCATGACAAAGGTTTTTTGGCCAAGGGCGTCAAACAGCGGCGCGAGACGCGCGACCACCTCCTCCGGTCCGGCGGGTATAACGATAAGCTTTTGCGCAGCTGCCGCGTCGGGACGCCCGAAGACAGGCGCTGATACGTACTCTTGCCCTGCCTCACGGTGGGCTTCTGTCAGGCGCTTCGCCAGCGCCACGCTGATCGTGCTCATCGAAACATGCGTCCCGCCGCGTGGTAGCGCTGCCAGGACTCGCCCCGCGCCGAAGATGACCTCTTCGGTGGCGCGGTCGTCGGAGAGCATGGTGACAACCAAACTCTCCGCCGCGGCTTCCGCTGGCGTTCCAGCGATACGCGCGCCAAGCTTCTCGATCTCTTGCGCGCGAGTGTGCGTGCGATTGTAGACCACGAGGGAATGGCCGGCTTTGATCGCATTGCGGGCCATGGGCAACCCCATCTGGCCGAGTCCAATCCATCCAACCTGCATCGTCGTGCTCCTCAGAATAAAAGATAACCAAGCTACGCCTCAAAGAGAGTGCGCAGCAGAGTCGCGTTAGAGCCGCAAACGCAGAATAGCACCAATGCCCCGCCGGGTGCACGGAGCCGCCAGTCGCTTGCGAATCTACCGGTATTTCCACAAAAAAATAAATGACATGGCGAAGCCCACGACCACCACAAAGGCACGCACGCGCGCCGGGTTCATCTTTTGCGCGTAATGTGCTCCACCGTAACCGCCGAGGATCGCTCCGGTGAGCATCAGAACGCCTTGCGGCCAGAAGATGATTCGCGCCGCGATAAAGACGACAATCGCTACACCGTTGATGATAGTGCCCAAAACGGTCTTCACGCTGTTCATGGCGTGGATGTCACCGAGGGGAAGAAGGGTAAGAAACGCAAGCATCAGGATGCCCATACCTCCGCCGAAAAATCCACCGTAGATTCCCGTCAAAAATTGCAACAGCGTTACCCCGCACAATTTCAGGGCAGATGGACGTTCGGCGGCCTCGCGAGGCGAGAGCGATTTTGGCTTCTTACCCAAGGCGAAAAATAGCGTGGCAGCAAAAAAGAGAAAGGGAATCAGCCGCAGGAAGGTCCTCTGCGGCGTGTGCAGAAGCAGCCCGGCGCCGGTGATGCCTCCCGCGAGGCTGGCAACCATGAGCGGGGCCAGCACACGGGCATTGTGCGGCAGCCGCTTGCGGTAGGCAACGGCACTCGCCACGCTTCCCGGCCAGACGGCAACCGTAGAGGTAGCGTTGGCCGGGATCGCGGGCACGCCCGTGAACAGAAGTGCGGGAAAGGTGAAGAAACTCCCTCCACCGGCGACCGAGTTCAAGACGCCCGCCACCACCGCAGCGCCGAAGAGAAGAATGGCGTGAATGATCGTCATCGCGGAATAAAGGGGCACAGCGCCGCAGCCCCCTCAGCAAACCGGGGCGCCACCGAATTGACCATCATCGCACAGATCATCAACGCCGCGACGATGGGAACTTGGGAAAGGCGGCGTGAAACAGTAAGATGAAGGGCTGGAGTTCCGTCGATGAAGTTGATTCTACTGCCGCTCATTCTCGCCTGGTTTGCACCGGCCGCGCCGGCGGCGTGGTTTCTTCCCAAGCCCGATCCGGCCGCATGGAATGCGCTGCTCGAGGAATTCGTCACGCCGCAGCACCGGGTCGCTTACGCACGATTTAAGAGAACGGGCTCCGGGCGCCTGAATGCTTACGTTTCCTATCTGGCAAAGCCCGGAAGCGTAACCCTATCACCCAACCAGAAGAAGGCATTACTGATTAACGCCTACAACGCGCTTACCATCGAATGGATTCTTCGCAACTACCCCACGCCGAGTATCCGTGCTACGCCAAATCCTTTCACCGCAAAGCGCTTCACCCTCGGCGGCGAGCGCGTCTCGCTCGATCAGATCGAGGCGCGGCTGCGCGCGATGGGCGACCCGCGCGTCCATGCCGCGATGGTGTGCGCCGGCCGCAGTTGCCCGCCCCTGCGGCGCGAGGCCTACGTTGCGGACCGGCTGAGCTCGCAGCTTGATGACAATGTGCGCGAGTGGCTGGCCGACAAGCGCTTGAACGAATTCTTGCCGAAGCAAGGTAAAGCTGAGCTCAGTTCTATTTTTAAATGGTATCGCGGGGATTTCGCTTCGTATCCCGGAGGGCTGCAAGCGTTCCTGCGCAAGTACGCGCCGCCTGAGGTCGTGCGGCAGCTTGGTGGGAGGAAACTGGCAATCACCTTCCTGAGCTACAACTGGGGTCTGAATGACACGTCTGATCCCGGTACGCACCACTGAGAATTGCCTATTATAGTGACAGTTTGCGCTGTAGCGGCGCTTTCTGAGCGCCGAAAAGCCGGCGGCCGGCGGCCGCTACAACATTCGTTGTCACTAATATGTAATCCTCATTAATCCGGCCGGGATTCTGCTGTTGTATGGCTGAAGTCACGGCTCTAACCCAAATCAAAGAAGAAATGACGTCCACTATGAAGCAGGCTATTCCCATTCTTGGCGCGCTCGGCACCTTATTGGTTTTCACTCTCACGGCGGCGGGCCAAACCACGGGAGTGGTGCGGGGCACGGTCAGGGACCCTTCCGGCGGCGTGATTCCCCGGGCCAAGGTTTCAATCGTGCAGGCGGGAACTTCCTTCGCGCGTTCGACCCTTACGGATGCAAGCGGGAATTATGAGTTTCCTGCCGTCGCGGTGGGGTCATATGAGCTGACGATTGAGGACCAAGGTTTCAAGGCATACACGCAACGCAATATTGACGTAACCCTCGGCCACGTCATTGTGGTTAACGCACGGTTAGAGCTGGGAACGGTTACGGAGGTGGTGACGGCGCGAGCGGCGCCCGCGACGGTCGAGACCACGAGCACACAACTGGGGGCCGTCATGACCGCCCACGCCGTTTCCGGCCTTCCGCTCAACGCACGCGACACGTACCAATTGCTCGAGCTCCAGCCCGGCGTTGAGTCTGAGATCGGAGCGAACCTCTTCTACGGCAGCGACCAACCCGGCGCCGTTTCGGTAAACGGCGGACGGGGCCGCTCCAACAACTTCATGGTGAACGGGGCGGACGCCAACGACCTCTACGTCAACTTGCCCGGCATTCAACCGTCACCGGACACCATCCAGGAATTTCGCGTGCTTACGAGCACTTTTGACGCCGAGTTTGGAAGGAACTCGGGATCGATCGTCGACGTGGTGACCAAGTCCGGCACAAACCAGTTCCACGGCGACGTGTACGAATTTCTCCGCAACAAGGCGCTCAACGCGCGCGGTTTCTTCGACACGGCGCGGCCCGATTTCAAACAGAACCAGTTCGGAGGCACCCTGGGCGGCCCCATCAAAAAGAATCGCGCCTTTTTCTTCGGCTCGTATGAAGGACGGCGCATCCGGCAGGGTATCTCTTCGGATGTCGTCACCGTCCCCACCGCCGCTGAGCGAGCCGGCAACTTCTCTGCCGGACCAATTTTCACCGGGACGCTCACCGACGCAAACGTGGCCTCCGTCCTCAACGCCCGGCCGGGCTGCGCGGCGGCGGTGAAGGCGGCGGGAGGCACGGCGATTGCTGCCGGCAAACAATTTTCTGCTCTTTTCCGGGGCAACGTCATCCCCACGCCGTGCTTTGACCCGACCGCCTTTGACTTGATGAATCAATTCGTGCCGTTGCTCAACGTAGGGGCAGATCAGTATCAGGTGGTCCCGACTTCAAACGACAGAGTTGACCAATTCACCGAGCGAATTGATGCCAATATCAATGACCAGCAGCGCTTGATGTTCTACTACTATTTCACCGATAGCTTCCAATTCCTGCCGTTCTCAACTTACCAGGCTTCCGGCGCGAACCTGCCCGGCTTTGGAGGAAACTTTGCCACGCGCGAGCAGGAAGCAACGCTCACGTACACCTGGGTGCTTAACCCCACGACGGTCAACGAGGCGCGATTCGCCTTCTACCGCGAGGGCCAATCGCAGTTGAACGCTCCCGAGCGCACCAACCTCGTGCAGGATTCGTGCAAAACCGTTCCGGCAAGCCAATGCTTCGAGGACCCGGATGACCCGCGCCTCGGTATCACCCCGGGCATCCCCGCCCGTCTCGGCGGCGTGCCCTATATCACCCTCGCGGGCGGCTTCACGATTGGTAACAACATACAGGGTCAAGCGCCGCAGGCCGGCAACACATTTCAGTGGGCCGATCATTTGAGCAAGGTATTAAACAAGCACACGTTGAAATTCGGCGCCGATCTCCGGCGCGAGCAATTCAACCAGCTCGCACTCTTCGGGACTACGGGCGGCTTTTATTTTTTTGGTGGAGGGCCCGACGATACCGGCTTTAGCGACCTCATCCCCAACTACCTGCTAGGATTGCCCGATAACTTCGTTGAGGGATCACCAACGCTTCAGTATCTGCGCAAGACGGATACCTATCTTTACGCCCAGGACAGTTGGAAGGTCCGGCAGAATGTCACGCTGAATTACGGACTGCGGTGGGAGATCGCTCCGCCCTTTCACGATCGCTACAACCGCCTTGAAACATTCCGGCCCGGCCAAATCACGCAGGTCTATCCGTGTAAGCTCTCCGCCCAAGATCCGTTGGCCGCGACGCTCGGCACGACGGATTGCAGCCCAGGAAGCACGGGCGGATTCGTTTTCCCCGAAGGGATTGTTTACCCTGGTGACAAGGGGGTTCCGAGCGGTCTCTCTGAAACCGATTACAAGGCTTTTGCTCCGCGCATTGGCGTCGCGTGGAGCCCCGGAACATCCGGGCGCACCAGCGTCCGCGCCGCGTATGGCATCTCCTATAACCCGATCGAGCAGCTCGTCTATAAGCAGTTCAACGGCGCGCCTCCGTTCGGCGCGTCGCCCTTTTTATCCCATATTCTCTTCAACACGCCGTATGAATTTCAAGACGGCGCCACAGCCATCAATCCGTTCCCGGTCAACAACGAGCCGCCGCCTGGCCAGCCGGTCGATTGGTCAATCTTCAGGCCCACTTTCGCTTTTGGCCAACAAATGCCGCGCCAGCATCCGGAATACGAGGAGCAGTACAACTTCACGATTCAACACCAGTTGCCACGCGAGGTCGTGTTGCAGGTTGGCTACGTAGGTTCCGAGGGCCACTTCCTGAATATCAATCACGACTTGAATTACGGACTCGCACAGCCGTGCCTTGATCTAAACCAGATTCCCGGCCAGTCATGCGGCCCGCTCGACGCGGACCGCTCGTTTTATATCCCCGCGGGCGCAATTCCGCCCGGCGTTACTCTGCACCTTCCGTACGGCTCGGTGGCCTCGGTGACTGGCCCGAATAAGACCCCGATCACGCTCGTAGGCTTGCGGCCCTACTCGTCGCCATCCTGCCAGCCCACCACCGGCGTGGGCTGTCCCACGGACGGACAGCCCGTCTTCGGCAGCATTTACGCGGCGGATAACATGGGGAATTCAAACTACAACTCACTCCAGGTAAGCGCGGAAAAACGGGCCGCAAAGGGCCTCGATTTCGAGGCCGCTTACACGTACAGTAAGTCTTTTGATTACGGGTCGAGTTTCGAAGATACGATTAATCCGCTCGATTTCAAAAAGGGTTATTCGCTTTCGCAATTTGACGCGCGGAATCGTGTGGTATTCAGTTATGTCTGGGAGCTCCCGGTTCCGACGCTGACGGGCGCCCCAGGCAAGTTGGCGGACGGCTGGTCGGTCTCCGGCATTACCACATTCCAGAGCGGCTTTCCCATCCGCATCACGTCAAACGCCGATCTGGAGCTGCAAAACAGCTTTGCCTTTCTCACCGCCGGCGAGCCGGACATCGTGGCGCCGTTCCGTGAACTCAACCCGCGCGGCCCCAATCACCTCGCCTTTGATCCGTCGAGCTTCGCCCAGCCCTCGCAATTGGGCGTGATCGGAAACTCTCCGCGGACGGTATGCTGCGGACCAGGCATCGATAACTTCGATTTCGCGCTGCTCAAGGACACGGCGCTTACCGAGCGGACACGCCTCCAGTTTCGCGCCGAATTCTTCAACCTGCTCAACCGGGCACAGTTCGAGAATCCTGATGGAAACATCAGCGATGGCGCAAACTTCGGCGCCGTGGTACAGGCGCGCGACCCGCGGCTAATTCAATTCGCCTTAAAGCTGTTTTTTTAGCACGAGGGCTGCGTAGCGAGCCGTTTGGCGTTTGGACGGCCCACTCGGCGCCGCGCGCCCGTCGCGCCGCCAATCACAACCGGACGGTTGGGATTACAAATCGTGGTGCGAAAGGGGGGACTCGAACCCCCACCCCTTGCGGGACCAGATCCTAAGTCTGGCGCGTCTGCCAATTCCGCCACTTTCGCGCGCCTTTATTATACGTTGGGTTCGTGCAGGGGCTGCAATGGGCGCTATACGGAGCGTCACAAGGCAGCGATGGGCATTTGCTGTAGCGGCGCTCTCTGAGAAGATGTGAACAAATTTGAATCTGTCATGCTGAGCGGAGCGAAGCATCTGCTTTTTGTTGGAAACAAAAGGGTGAGATTCCTCGCCTTGCTCGGAATGATATCGCTGGCCGATTTTTTCACAGTTTCTGAGCGCCGCACCAGAGTCGAGCGCCGCTCGCTTATGGCGTCACGTATCGTTTGATCCGGTGCTATGAGGCAAGGTCAGGAACAGGTTTCGACGCCGTGCGGCTCGTCGTGCCGCCATAGGTTCAACTTCCACCAGCGGTCGCCGAGGTGCGGAGGGTTCATCGCGATCCAGGCGGCGCCCAGCACGGCGGGGACGAGCGCGGTAAGCGCGAAGAAAACGAGGGACACGTTTACGGCCACCGCCGCGGGGATAGCAAAAAGCGGCAGGAGCAGCGCCGAAAGCCCCTCGCGCGGGCCAACGCCGCCTAGTGAAACCGGCAAGGATCCCGCGATCACAAGCCAAGGGTAGGTGGCGAATGCTACCCGGAAATCCGCGCCATGAAACGCCTTCAGAAGAAAGAATAGCGTGAGCATATCCACCGCGCACACGGCGGCGGAAAAGGCGGCGAAACGCCGGGCGGTGATTTTCTCAACCGCCTGCCAGATTTCACAAGCGCGCTTCAGCCGGGATGGCGCACTGCCTGGCTCCGGCACGAACCGGCGGCCCCAGAGGCCGAGCGGGATCAGAGCCAGCCACACCGCCATCGCTATCCCGGCAGCCTGCCACGGGATGAACAGGAACAGGCTTCCCATGGCAGCAGTGGTGATGGCCCAGAAATCGAACAGCTTATCCACGAGCGTAAAGAGCAGCGTGCGCGCGCGCTGCCCTTCACCCATGAACATGCAGCGGCCAAAATCTCCTACCCGCCCGGGCGTGACGGATGCAAGCGCGTAGGCGCCAAAGAGCGACCGCGCGGACTCGCGCCTGTCACGCGGGATGTGGTCTTCGGCGAGCAGCAGATGCCACTTGGAAAATCGCAGGCAGAGCATGACGGCCGTGGACCCTACGGCGCAAACCAGCCACGGCGCTTTCAGATGCTGCCACGTGCCCAAGAGCTCTTTGTCGTAAAGTCTCGAGGCCAGCCCAACGGCAATCGCCAGGGTCAGGATGTTTCGCAAAGGACGCCAGAGTCTTCGAGGGATGCGCACGCGGGCTTGACCTCTCAAGGCATCTATCGGCAACTCGGACGCCGGGCTTGAGAGGCGCGTTAAATCTTCATTTAGGGCGGGGATGCCGGGGATGCCGGTTTGGGGACTAATTCGCGGCCAAAATAAACGGCCTTGCGACGGGTCGTAGGGGCGCTCCTTGCTGCGCCCGCCAATTTCAGACGCAGCAAGCAGCGCCCCTGCGCCGTATTTTCATTCTTTGCGGGCGTGAGAACGACATGAGAACTCCTCAGAATGACACCCACGCGGAGGTTTAGAGCAATCAGCTCAGACGGCGAGCCTCCAGGGGGCGCGATAGTGGCGCGTAAGCAGCCGTTGCGCTTCCGGGCCGCCGCTCTTCAATTCCTGGTTTTCCACGTCCCAGGCGATTCGCTCCTTGCTGCGCAGGGCGACGTTGCCGAGCAGGCAGACGCTGGTGGAACGGTGACCGGTTTCAATGTCGCTGATGGGGCGCTGGCGCGACTTCATGCAGTCGAGGAAATTGCGCACGTGGTCGAAGTGCGGGTCGTTCACCCTCTTCATCTCGATCGAAGGCGCGAGCTTTCCGGACTCTGGCACTCCAAATT
>JBOGJT010000015.1:0-1647 GCA_050745065.1 Terriglobia bacterium | reverse complement strand
GATGCGCCCTTTCGTTCGGGCCAAACATCTTGGGAAATTCGCGCCTCAACTCCGCGAGTGGCGGCGTGAGCGCGGCGGCTGCTTGCGCCGGGGTCACGCCGCTTTTTAACAAGCCCAGGCAAAGAATTCCTCCGTTCGTCGGATTGTTGCTCGTCAACGGAATGTGAAGGGGCAGCCAGAGACCAGCTTTGCGCAACCCCGGAAAAGGAATTTGGAATCCGCGCGGAAGCACGCCCACAACGCTGTAGGGCTGGTCATTGAGAGTGATCGTTCGCCCGACGATATTTCTGTTCGCGCCAAACCGGCTTCGCCACAAACTGTAACTCAGGATCACAACGTTCGCGCCCCCGGGCCGGCCCTCCTGCGGGAGAAAGCTACGGCCAAGCGACGGGTGCACGCCCAGGAGAGAGAACAATTCGGTTGTAACGCCCGCGGTAGGGACCCGCTCGGGCTGGTCTCCGGCCGTCAGGGTTGAATCCCCCTGCCACGCGAGAAGCGCCAAGTGGTCGAACAGCTTTTGCGTCTTTTGCCAGGCGAGATAAATGGGCAGCGAGATTGAATGACCGCCGATTGGGTTGTCAACGCGGTCGACGACGTAAATCTGGTCCGCGTGTGAAAAAGGAAGCGGGCGGAGAAAGATTGCGTTGACGATGGAGAACATCGCAGTATTCGCACCGATGCCGAGTGCGAGCGTAATAACCGCTACGGCCGTAAAGCCCGGATTGCGGCGCAACTGTCGCAGGCCGTAGCGCACGTCCTGGATCAGACTCTCAATCAAACGCGCGGCTCCCACGTCACGGCACTCTTCTTTCGCCTGGTCAAGGCCTCCAAATTCCAGCCGCGCGCGGCGGCGCGCCTCTTCCGGCGTCATGCCAGCCGCGATATAATCGTCGACCTGCTGCTCGAGATGAAACCGGAGCTCGGCATCGAGTTGCCTTTCAGTTCGGGCTCTCCGAAATAGTCGCTGGTACCAGCGCATAATTCACTCCCGCTCTACTTTTTGGCTACTCTGCCGTTTGGAGGATCAGCGCGATCGCGCCGGTGAGCTGCTCCCAGTTCTCAACTTCTTCCTGCAATTGCTTGCGGCCTTTGCGGGTGAGCGAGTAGAACTTCCCGTCGCGCCCCGTCTCCGTCACCTTCCATTCCGCCTTCAGCCAGCCTCGGTCCTCCAGGCGGTGGAGCGCAGGATAGAGCGACCCCTGCTGAAGCTGAAAGAAATCCCGCGAAATCTGCTGAATCCGCTGCGCAATCCCGTAGCCGTGAATCGCCCCAAGCGCCGTGATCTTCAGGATCAGCATGTCCAACGTGCCCTTCAAGAGTTCTGCTCTCTCTTCGCCCATAAAATATACCTCGGACTCCTACCTATACTCTTTCGGCGGTCGAATGTCAAACCGGAAAGGGGCTAAGGCAGAATAGGGCGGCGCGGGCCTCACGAGGGCTGACCTGATGGAGGCATTGGCATCCCTCTTCCGCGGGGGTCATGCATTTAATTCTTAAGCGAATGCCACCACGCCTGCGGCCCCGACACCGGCCAGAGGCCGGAACTTATTGGAAACATGGGTGGGCCCACCAGGATTCGAACCTGGGACCAACGGATTATGAGTCCGCTGCTCTAACCGCTGAGCTATGGGCCCTCATTCTGCGAAG
>JBOGJT010000014.1:0-16833 GCA_050745065.1 Terriglobia bacterium | reverse complement strand
ACATGAGCAAAATAGGTGTGGCTGTAGTCGGAGTTGGAATGTTGGGCAAGCGGCACGCGGAAAACCTGCGCCGGGCTATCCCTGAGGCGCAACTGCTGGCGGTCGCTGATAGCGATCCGAAGCGCGCTGCCCAAGTGGCGGCGGAGCTTGAAGTGGAGCATTACGCGGAGAATCCCGAGTCGGTAGTGGCGCGGAAAGATATCCAGGCGGTTGTCATTGCCTCGCCGTCCAAATTTCACGCCGAGTTGATTCAGCTTTCCGCCGCGGCCGGCAAACACGTCTTCTGTGAAAAGCCTATAGCCCTGACTCCGGAAGACGCTCAATCCACCTTGAAGGCCGTTGCCAAAGCGGGCGTCCAATTGCAGATCGGCTTCATGCGCCGGTATGATCCGGCGTACGCCAGCGCCAAGCAGCGGGTTGACGCCGGCGAGATCGGCGACCCGATTATGTTCAAATCACTTGGCCGCGACCGCCAACCGCCGCCGCCGGGCTTTTACCAGGGAGACGTGAACGGCACGCTTTTCAGCGATTCCGCGATCCACGACTTTGATCTGGCTCGCTGGTTGATGAAGGACGAGATCGTGGAGGTGCAATCTTACGCGGGGCTCTTGGCGTGCCCGGAATTGGCTCAATTTGGCGCCATTGATGCCTGCCTGGTCAACGTGAAATTTACGCGAGGCGGCATCGGAAACATCGAAGCGTACAGAAAATCGAACTACGGGTATGATATCCGCACCGAGATCGTTGGTACTCAAGGAACGATTCAAATCGGCTATCTGCCTTCAAATTCCCAATTGGTGCTGACCAGCTCGGGCGCCGCCTACGAGATGGTGGACCACTGGCTGGCGCGGTTCGCGGATGCGTACCTTGCCGAGCTCCGCGACTTCGTCCAGGTCATTCGCTCGGGAGGCTCGCCGCGCGTAACCGGCCTAGATGGGCTTCGCGCGCTGGAGGCGGCGGTGGCGGCGGAACAATCCTACCGCGAATCCCGCCCCGTGGCGGTCTCGACTTCCGGCACCTCGCGTTGACAGAGCCGTGACGGTTGGTTATAGTTGCGGCTGGGCGCCTGAACCGCAAAATTGAGCACCCCGATGAGACGGTCTCGAACGCCCGCCCCTCGAAGCCCGAAGCCGCGCGCCCGGCGAGAAGTTGATGAGCCTTCCCAATTCGCTGACGCTGCTGCGCATTTTCTTTGTCCCCCTCTTGGTGGCGCTGCTCCTCACCAAAGGTCCGAATATGGACCTGTGGGCAGTGGCGGTCTTCATCATCGCCGCACTCACCGACCTGCTGGACGGCTACCTTGCCCGCAGAAACAGCCAGGTATCGAGGCTCGGCATACTGCTTGACCCGATCGCCGATAAGCTGCTCACCTCCGCCGCCTTCATCTCCCTGGTGGAACTCCACCTGATTCCCGCCTGGATCGTGGTGATCATCATCGGACGGGAATTCGCCGTCTCCGGCTTGCGATCCATCGCGAGCGCGGAAGGCGTCGTAATTGCCGCCTCTGAGCTGGGGAAAACGAAAATGGTTTTTGAGGTGATCGCCATCACCGTGATCGCGCTGGTGCCGCGCTTTCCCCGCTTCGACGTCCTGGGGCAGGTGCTCTTGTGGCTGGTGGTGTGGTTTGCCCTGCACTCCGCGGTGCAGTATTTTTGGAGCTATTGGAGGGGGACGGAGCCGCAAAACAAGCAGGCGGCGCCGCCTCACATGGTGGTAATCCAGGGCGGCGAGGCCAAGCCGGAGGCCAAAAAGAAGGATGTTGCCACTCACCGCGGCTGACCAGCAAGTCCTTCTGCGCATCGCGCGCCGGGCACTCGAAGAGCGCATCCAGTTGCTCAGCTTGCCTCCGCCCGGTCAAGTCCCTGCGGCGCTCGAGCGCCCCTGCGGCGCTTTTGTAACCCTGCATCACGCAAGTACTCTGCGGGGCTGCATCGGACGCTTCGAAGCGTCCGCCCCGCTTCATCAAACCGTCTACGAATGCGCGGTCAGCGCCGCCCTGAATGATCCGCGATTTGACCCCGTCGAGGCCCATGAAGTGCCGCAACTGCGGATCGAGGTTTCCGTCCTGTCACCCCTCGTGGTCGCCCGCCCGGAGGAAATTGAGATTGGCCTGCACGGGATATTCGTCTCGCAGGCCGCGCGGCAGGGATTGCTGCTGCCTCAAGTGGCCGTGGAGCGAGGCTGGGATCGGATTCGCTTTCTCGAGCAAACCTGTTTGAAGGCCCGATTGGACAAGGACGCTTGGCGGCGCGGAGCGCGCGTCCAGACCTTCACCGCACAGGTGTTCGCAGAGCGAGAGGAAGACGGATCCCGAAAGGGTTCGTTGTAGCGGCGCCGCGTCGCCCGAATGCGTGAACGCAAAACCCTGCCGCAATACGCTCCCCGCAGCGGGCTCGCTGACCGGTTGGAAAACTCCTCAGAAACCCTGTATTGCAAGATCGTAAATTTTTGCTTTTGTGGCAACAAATTCCGTCCTCTACGCACTCGCCCTCCGTGATCTCTGTGCGCTCTGTGGTAGAGATCTTCACCACGGAGGCCACAGAGACCACGGGGCACAAGATGCAAAGACGTGCAGCCCACCCAAGTTATGGAGTTCCCGACGGGACTGTTTTTCGATTGGGGCTTCGCCGCGTTGCGCTACTCGAGTTCAACGCCGTCGCCTACGGAAATCTCCCGTAAGCTATTGACCACAATCCCTTCGGCTGATTTTCCCTGCACGTGAAGAATGACCAGCTCGCCCACCGTTTCCCGCGGTGTCTTGGGCGCCGGCGTGAGTACGTTGAGCCCCATGGCCACATTGTCATTGAAGACCGCGAAAATCCGGAAACGCTGCCCCGGCTGAACCCCTTGGCCCCGGCCGACATTCAGAAAGGCGATGCTCCCTCTGGCAAGGTAGGAGCTGGCGGCCGAGGCGGCAATAATGACACCTCGTAGCTTGCCGTCTGGCGAAGCGAAGCGGCGGAGTCGCGTGCGGGGCACATACTCCGGGATCGGCTGCGGAACATAGGGCACGGCGATATCCTGCGGGTTGATGGCCGTGCAAGCGAACACAACTTTCGCAACGGCGCCGTCTGGCGTCACCTTTACGACCCTCACCAGTCCGGTGTTGTCGTAGGGATAGCCGAGGTCTTTGATCTTCGCACGCTGCTGCTTGTAGCGGGAGGCGGGCGGCAACACTTGGTTCTCGATCATGCCGGGCAGCAAGTGAGTGTTCAGTAGAAACCCGTCCTCCGGGCGAATGAGCGAAAAGGCCTCCCCTACGCGGAAGTTTCTGCCTCCCGTGCTGCGAAGATAAACAAGGTCGCCTTCGGTAAACGAGTGTAACGCCTCGTAGAGGTCATTATCCGCGCCGTTGTAAAGTCGCGTGGTTGCGGGTTGCCGTTGACCTGAAATGAAGCCGGTGCATTGAAATTGAGAGAACGTTGCCGCAGGTACCGCCTGCGCCGTACTTGTCTCTGGGGGTGCGGCCCAGCACGTTCCAACGGCCAAAAGCAGAACAGCAAGTTTCATCAAACGGCTCATGCTCATCCTCCTGAGGCCTGGCGACTGGCGCCGCACCGCTCGCAGCAAGGCGGAGTATTCCAGTTCCGCCGGCGTTGTTATTACCGATATACTAATAGCTAGACTATGAATATCCTAGTTGAATGTCAAGCGCCCTGTGCCGGCGGAAAGCCTCGCGGCTTCCGGCGGCATTGGCACAACGCCCGAACCTGGCACGCTTATCCTGCTCGGGACGGCGCTCCTGGCTGGATTTGGATCGGGCAGAAGGAAATATGCCCTTCGCTCTCTTCCGGTCAAGCTGAGCTTGTGGTGCTGAGGTGGGCGACCAAGGTCGATGGTTTTCTGACCGTGGAGTTTGCTCTGCGCCGTGACCCCACGCTCAATCACAGAACGCTTGAGCGCGGCTGCCTGCTCTCTTGCGGAGGAAATGCCGCAGACTCAGAGGACGAGTCTGTATGACAACTCCTGTTGACTATTAAGTAACAACACATATACTGTTAGGGAAATGCCTCATAACCATCAGGGCGGGCGCCACATTCACGAGGAGGAACCTCCATCGGGCCGCGCCGTAAGCGAGGCGGCGCCGCGCGACGGTGAAATCGAAGCTCTTCGCGCAGAACCAGCTTTTACCCAGGAGCACCGTCGCGCGCTGTTTGAGCGCAACGTGGCTGGGGTCTACCTGGCTGAGGTCAGCGGACAAATCCTGGACTTAAACAACGCATGCGTCCGGATTTTCGGCTGCTCCAGCCGTGAAGAAGGCATGGGCTGCTCGCTGCGCAGATTAATCGGCAGCGACGAAGAATACGACCGCTTCATGGGCCCGCTGCTTGAGCGGCGCCACATCGAAAACCTGGAATTACAACTTCGCCGGTCGAACGGCGAATTATTCTGGGTACTTACCCACGCGAGTATCCTTGACGGCCCGAGTGGAAAACAGCCGCTCATCGAAGGCACACTCATCGACATCACCAGATTGAAGCAGGCGGAGGAAGCTCTACGCCACAGCGAAAATCGCTTTCGCGCGCTGGTGGAAAACAGCACCGACGCCATATCCCTGGTGGATGAAACGGGTACGGTGCTTTACTCAAGCCACGCCGTAAGCCCCATATTTGGGTACTCGCTGGAGGAGCGGGCGGGAAGAAACATCTTTGAGCTGGTCCACCCGGAGGATCGAAAGCAAACGCTTCCCCTCTTCCAAAAACTCCTCACCCAGGGCCTCGGCTCCTCGGTCTCGACGGTAATCCGCTATCTGCACAAGAACGGTTCCTGGCGCTGGATCGAAGCATTAGGTACAAACCTGTTGGAGGATCCCAGCGTTCACGCAGTGGCCATCAATTACCGGGATATCACCGATCGCCGGCTGCTGCAGCAGCAGTTTTACCAGGCTCAGAAGATGGAAGCGGTAGGGCAGCTCGCGGGCGGTGTCGCACACGACTTCAATAATCTTCTTACCGCCATCCTGGGCTATAGCGACATGGCGCTGGAGAAATTGCCGCGCAACAGCCAGGCGAGGCGGTACACCGCGGAAATCAAGAAGGCGGGCGAGCGAGCGGCCGTCCTCACGCGCCAGCTTCTCGCGTTCAGCCGGTTGCAGGTGATGTCGCCGCAGGTTATTGACCTGAACGCATCCATCGCGGAAATGGGCAAGATGCTCCGCCGTCTCGCAGGCGAGGACATCACCGTCACGACAACCTTTGGCGCAACGCCGGGCCGCATCAAAGCAGACCCGGCGCAGATCGAGCAGGTGATCATGAACCTCGCCGTGAACGCGCGCGACGCCATGCCGCAAGGGGGCCGGTTCGGCATCACGACGTCAGACGCAATCCTTGAAGGCAGCGTGACGGCGGAAGGAATCCGCGTGAATGGAGGCCATTATGTGTTGATGGAAGTATCCGATACGGGATGCGGGATGGACCCCGGCACGCGGGCGCGCATTTTCGATCCGTTCTTTACCACCAAGGAGCGGGGCAAGGGCACGGGCCTTGGCCTCTCCACGGTCTACGGCGTCGTCAAGCAGAGCGGCGGCTACATCTGGGTAGCGAGCGAGGCCGGCGCCGGCGCAAAGTTCAGCATTTACCTGCCCGCGGTTGAAGAGGATTTGAGCGCGGCAAGGCCCGCGGGAACCCGCGTGCATAAATACCATGGTTCGGAAACGGTACTCGTCGTCGAAGACGAAAACCCGGTGCGCGTGGTGTTGGGTAAAATTCTCCGCGGCATGGGTTATCAGGTGATCGAAGCTGCACGGGGCGATGAGGCGCTGGAGCTTTGCCGGAACCGTACAAATAAGATTCACCTGTTACTCACCGACATGGCGATGCCCCACATGAAAGGCCAGGAGCTCGCGCGCCTCCTCGCCGAAATCCACCCGGAAACCAAAACGCTCTTCATGACCGGCTACGCCGGCAACAAAGTGGGTGCGATGGACGTGCTTGAGTCTGGGGCCCATTTCCTCAGCAAGCCCTTCACCGCCGAGGGCCTTGGACAAAAGGTGCGCCAGATTCTCAACAGCCCTGCGTGAAATTGTCCGGCCAAAGCTGCGCGCTCGCCGCCGATCCGACTTGAAGGCCCAGCCCGGCAGCCGTGATAGGCATTCCCGCCGCAACACTGCACAAGCCCTTTGCTTTGTCGACACCAGAATGATACGTGGTGTCAAAACTCAGCGGCGTTCGCCTTTGTAGCGGCGGCCTCTGGCCGCCGGTCTTTACTACTGCGAACCGGCGGCCAGAGGCGGCCGCTACAGTTCGACGCTCACAGAGCGCCGCTAAAACGAGTGCCCGTCGACGACGCATGACGCTCCGAATCGTGATGAATCCAAGTCAACCCGCGGCCGGCTCGACCTTGAGTTCCTCGACGCGGCCGTTGCAGATGGTGAACGCACGGATTTGCAGGTCGAATGCCGCTACGGGTGAGAGGATGAAATAGGCGCAGGCGGGGTAGTACGCCATCTCCACGTCGCGCGGCGAGGGAAAGTTGGGGCCGGTGGGATGCGAGTGATAGATGCCGAGGTGACGCAGCCCGCGCTCGCGCAGGGCGCGAAACGCGCCGATTAACTCGATGGGATCGATAAAATAAGCGCGCGATGAGGCCAGGGCGTTCGACGCCGGGATGAGTTCCGTCACCACTTCTGCCGCGCCCGCGAGAAGGCCGCAGCACTCCTCCGGGAGACGCAGGCGAGCCTGCTCGCGCATCGCGGCAAGCACGCCCGCACGGACGCGCACCTTGGCTTGCGCAGTCCCATGCACAGCCTATTTCATCTCCGCCCGCTTGCGGCGCATGAATGCGGGCACGTCAAAATCATCGCCGGGAACTTCCGCCGTCAGCTCGTGGGCGCCCGCTTCAATCGGTAGTTTATCATTTCGTAATGGCGCAGAGCGGGCGGCGGGCTGCGAGGCGCGTGCGCTCACCGAGCCGGTGCGTGGCAGCGCCCCGATCCGCTCGTTCTTGATGCCCGTAGCAATCACCGTTACTTTGACTTCATCCCCCATGGCCTCGTCATGCACCGCGCCAAAAATAATGTTGGCGTTTTCCGCCGCTGCTTGCTGAACGATGGTCGAAGCGGCGTGCACCTCGTGCAGCGTGAGCTTGCTCGATCCGGTGATGTTCAGCAGAATGCCCTGCGCGCCGTTAATCGAAGCGTCCTCGAGCAGTGGGCTTGAGATGGCGCGGTTCGTCGCTTCCACAGCGCGGTTTTCACCGCTCGCCACCGCGGTCCCCATCACCGCGTAGCCCATGCCCTGCATAATCGTCTTGATGTCCGCAAAGTCGCGGTTAATGATGCCCGTGATGGTGATGATATCGGAAATACCCTGCACGCCCTGCCGGAGAATGTCATCGGCGATGCGGAATGCGCCGAAAAAGCTCGTTTCCTTGTCGACAAACTGCATCAGCCGCTCGTTGGGAATGCAGATGACGGTATCCACTGCGGCGCCTAATTCGGCGAGACCCTGCTCGGCCTGGTTCATGCGGCGCTTTCCCTCGAACGCGAAGGGTTTGGTGACGACGGCCACCGTGAGCGCGCCCAGCTCGCGCGCGAGCCCCGCCACGATAGGAGCGCCGCCCGTTCCCGTACCGCCGCCGAGGCCCGTGGTAATGAACACCATGTCCGCACCGTTGAGAACGTCAAGAATCTTCTCAGTATCCTCCATGGCGGCTTGGCGCCCGATCTCCGGGTTCGCGCCCGCTCCCAGCCCTTTGGTCAGTTTAGCTCCGAGCTGGATCTTCACAGGAGCCTTGGAAACGCTCAGCGCCTGAAGGTCGGTATTGGCCACGCAAAACTCGACGCCCTCTACCTCGGCGTCAATCATGCGGTTCACCGCGTTGCCGCCGCCACCGCCCACACCGATAACCTTGATCTTTGCGCCGCGGCGCAGTTCGTCCGAAAAGTTCACCCGCAGCTCGCCATTGCCGTTGTCCGCGATCATACTGCTCCTTTCAAGATCCAGGTGTCAGGTGTGAGGTTCCAGGTTCCAGGTTCCAGGTTCCAGGTGTCAGGAAAATCCTGTTAGCAGTCCGGTATCAGCCGACGGCAGGTGACGGAGGTTCGATCCGCCTTCCGTATGTTTTCGGATGCTCAGGCAGCCGAAAAATGAACCACGGGCCGTCGAGCACAAGCAACGGGCGCTTTTCCTGACACCTGGAAGCTGACAGCTGTTTTCTATCCCCGCCCCCGGAAAATCCCCCAAAGCTTGTTCGTGATTCCCGGCTCGCGCGAGGCCCGCAGGAGGTGCAGATGGTGGCCGTGGATCGCGAGGCCCGCGACGGTGCTATAAGCGGCGTCGGGCAGTATATCGCCCATCTGTTCCAACCCATACGGTACGCCGATGCGGGCCGGAAGGTCCAGCGTCTGTTCGGCAAGGCTCATCAAGCCGCCCAGCTTGCCTCCGCCGCCCGTCAAAACGATCCCGCCCCCCAGTTGTTTGTGCAATCCGGAGTGGTCAATCTCGTTTGCGGTAAGCTCGAGCAGCTCCTGCGCCCTGGGCTCGATGATTTCGCCGACCATGGACGCGCTCACGGTCCTTGAGGGACGCTCGCCGACGCATGCCACGTCGATGGGTTTCTCATCGGCCTGCGACGGGTCGCGCCGCCCCCACTCCACTTTGATTTTCTCGGCCTCGGGGATGGGCGTCCGCAGACCCACCGCGATATCGTTGGTAAAATGATCTCCGCCAACAGGAATCACCCCGCTATAGCGCAGGCAGCCTTCACGATAAATGGCCAAGTTGGAATTTCCGCCACCCACATCGATGAGAACGACGCCCAACTCGCGTTCGTCCGGCGTAAGACAGGACTCTGCCGCGGCCAGCGCCTCAAAGATGGTGGCGTTAACCTTTATGCCGCTCCGGTTCACGGCGAGGACTACGTTTTCGTGGGCAAGGCTCGACGCGGTGACGAGGTGCACGTCTACTTCCAGCCGGGATCCCACCATCCCAACCGGGTTGCGAATACCGTTCTGTGCATCGAGCAGGTATTCCTGGCGCTCGGCAAAGACCACCTCGCGGTCCGCGGGCAGGCTCACCGCCTGAGCTGCCTCGAAGACCCTTCGAACGTCTTCGTAGGTGACTTGGCGCGTCGCGCGCGATGGCTTCGAAAGCGTCAGGCCGCCGCGCGAGTTCACGCCGCGGATATGCGGACCACCCACGCCGACGTAGGCGTTATCCACCGGAATGCCCGCCGCATCTTCGGCGGCCTCGACGGCCTTCTTAATCGAGAGATGGGCGGAATCTAGATTTACGATCACGCCCCGCCGCCACCCTCGGGATTCGGCGCTGCCGAAACCCGCCACACGCAGGCGCCCATTCTCGACCGGCTCACACACTAAGGCGCAAGTCTTCGTGCTGCCTAGATCCAGTGCCGCGATGTACGAAGTCTGAGTGGCCATTCAAATTCTGCGCGAAGATAATCGTCGCGCCATCCACCAACCGGCCTGCCGCCGGGACGGCGGCGGTATGATTTCCATCTGCAGCGGATGTGCCTAACCGGAAGTTATAACCGCGTCCTCTGGCCGCCTGTATGCCGGCGCTCAGAGGGTGTGAAAAAATTGACGAGCCGTGTCATTCCGAGCGAAGCGAGGAATCTCGTCCCTTTGTTTTCAATAAAAAGCGAGATGCTTCGCTGCGCTCAGCATGACAGATTCGATTTTTTCACACCTTCGTTGAATCAAAGACTTCCGAGATTCTCCCTTTGCTTCTCTCAGGATCACCTGTGGCTCCTGAGACTGACATGCTGGCGGAGTTTCCCGTCACCTACAGGCGCTCTCCCATAGTCTGACGGCAGCTGAGATCCGTCAACCCATTGACGAGTTCGACCACAGGTCAGTTTGCTCCAGTGGCTCTTGCTTGACCAACGCTGCCCCCAACCTGCCTTTTGGCCTCCGGATCGACCACGACTTCTCCGTGGAAACGCAAGTCGATGGAATCAATTTGCGGGGTACTGGCAAGCACCTTCGGCGTCACAGCCGCAAATGTGTTGAACCGCTCCAGGAAGTCCTGGTAGCCAAAGTGAGCGAGCACCGTTACCCGTCCTTTGACCAGAAGCACACGCAGATCCTCCGAATTACTCAGGTCCGCCTCCGAAACCTGCCAACCAGACCCGGCCACAACACCCCTTGTCGCCTCCGCAAACTGCTCGTAAGGCGCGAGCAGCGCCCGGCGGCGTCCGGCGTCATCTGCGGCATCCAAGCCATACAGGACGGGAAACGCGGGATCATCCCGCCGGCGCATTTGCAGGAAGACTCCGTCTTTGTCCACCAACTCCACGCGTCCGCCCACGTTGGCGTAGGCAATCGGCGTGCGCTCGACGATGGTGACCAACAGCCGGTCAGGAAAAACTCGCGCCACGGTGGCCGACTCAACCCACGGAATGGATTCCACGCGGCGGCGCATCCCGGCCAAGTTGATCTGGAAAATGCTAACGGCGAGGCTCGCGGGCGTGCTACCCAATCCGATCGCGTTCAGCACGTCATTGCGGGAGACCACATCGTTGCCCGAAAGCCGCACATCCTGGACCGGCTGAAAAATCAGCAGCGTTGAAGAGGCCACGCGGCGAACGGCCCACCGGGCCGTCAGTAACAGGCCAAGCGGCAGCACAACGAAGAGCGCAACACTGTTTATAAAGCGTGCGACCGGCCCAGCGCCTCCGCGCCGGACTCCGATCACCTTTTGTCGGCGGCGATACGGGTTGGGCTCCTCCGCGAGGAGATCATCCGCCAGTGAAACTTCCTCTGGGAACATCACGCCCCTCGTGCGTTATCCTGACCTTCTATTCGGAACGTCATAAGTCCGCGATGGCCATGTGGTGTAGCAGCACTCTCTGGACGCTGAAATGACGGCGCCCCGCGGCCGCCACCGGGTTGAGCGTCGCTGGCTTATGACGCCAAGCGTTCTTAAGCTATTGCGAAGGCTGGCGAGCCATCAACCCGTCGGCTACGGCTTCGCTTATTTTCCCCACACTTCCCGCGCCAATCGTGAGGATCATCAACTCGGGCTCCGCCTCGGCCAGGACCTCGTGGACAAGACGCCCCTCAGAAGGGGCGTAGCGCGCGGCGGCGCATCCGAGTTCGCGCATCCGATCGACGAGCCGCTCCGAATTTACGCCCGGAATGGGTTCTTCGCCCGCCGCATAGATGTCCAGCACGTAGACGCGCTCGCAGCCCGCGAAGGCGTGGGCAAAGTCATCCGTCAAAAAATAAGTGCGGGAATAGCGGTGCGGCTGAAAGATGGCCCAGATGCGGCGGGCGCCGCGGGATCTCGCCGCGTCGAGCGTGGCGCGGATTTCCGTCGGGTGATGGCCGTAATCGTCTACCAGCGTAATCCCATCTGCATGCGCCTTCACCTGGAAGCGGCGGTCGGCTCCGCGGAAACGTTCCAGCCCCTGCTGCATTTGTGCCGGGCTGAGACCCAACTCCAACCCGACGCCCACCGCGGCCAGCGCGTTCTGGACGTTGTGCCGGCCCGGAACGGCTAAGCTAAAATCAGCCAGATGCCTGCCGGATTCAAACACGCGGAAAGCAGAACCCGCTCCGCGCCACTCGAGGTCGATGGCGGTAATCGCCGCGCCGGTTCCGGTACCGTAAGTAACGAGCTTGCGCCGCAGCCGTGGGCGAATGGCGTCGAGCGTTTCCCGCCACGGCGGGTCCGAGCAGGCGATAACCGCTCCGTAGAATGGCGTTTTGTTCATAAATGAGACAAACGCGTCCTTGATTTCTTCCAGGTCTCGATAGTGGTCCAGGTGCTCGCGGTCGATGTTGGTGACGACGGCAATAGAAGGCAGAAGTAGCAAAAATGAGCGGTCGCTTTCATCGGCCTCCGCCACCATCAACTCTCCCCTGCCCAGCCGGGCGCTGGAGCCGAAAACGTCCAGCCGGCCGCCGATTACGGCGGTCGGGTCAAGTCCCGCTTCCGTCAGCATCACGGCGATCATGGACGTAACCGTTGTCTTACCGTGCGAGCCGGCGACCGCCACGCTGAACTTGAGCCGCATAAGCTCGGCCAGCATTTCGGCGCGCGGAATGACGGGAATCTCGACGCGCCGCGCCTCCACCACTTCAGGATTCGTCTCTGGAACGGCGGAGGACGTGACGACCACCTGCGCGCCGCGGATGTTCTCCGCCCTGTGGCCGGCCACAACCTTTGCGCCCAAGCCTGCCAGGCGGCGGGTCACTGCCGTCTCCTTGAGGTCCGATCCCGAAATAGTAAAGCCCATGTTCAGCAACAGCTCGGCGATGCCGCTCATGCCGATGCCACCGATACCCACGAAATGAATGTTGCGAATTTTCCCAAGCATAAGAGAACAGCCGCCCCTTCTCATTCCTCATCAGCGGCGCGCGTTATAAATCTCCCGCCGCCAAGCCTTCGATCAAATCCGCGATCCGCGCCGTTGCATCCGGCTGCGCCAACATGCGCGCCGCCTGATCCATGGCGGAGAGCGTGGCGGGATTGCACAGCAAGGCGGCCTCGTCGAAGAGCCGGCGCGGCGTGAGATCGCGCTGTTCGAGGACGCGCGCGCCGCCCGTGCGTTCAAGAACGCGCGCATTAGCGAGCTGATGGTTATCCGCCGCGTCGGGGAAAGGAACCAACAACGACGCCTTTCCCGCCGCAGCCAGCTCCGCTACGGTTGAGGCTCCGGCCCGGCAGATCACCAGGTCCGCACCCTCGAATGCGGCGGGCATATCATTTATAAAAGCGCAAACGTCAGCCTTAAAGCCCGACGCACGGTAATCCGCGAGCACGGAAGCGGCATCCCGCTCGCCCGTCTGATGCACGATGCGGAAGCGATCGGCCGGCGCGGCATAAAGCGGCAATGCGCCAATCACCGCACGATTAATGGCTGTCGATCCCTGGCTGCCGCCGAGAACCAGAAGCGTGTAGGGGGCCGCGTGCGGCTTAGGCGCAACGCGGCTGAACTCTGCCCGCACGGGATTGCCGGTCACGCGCGCTTTTTCACCATAGATGGGCGCTGCCTCCTGGAATCCGAGCGCCGCAACGCGGATGAAGCGGGAGAGAGTGCGGTTCGTAAATCCAGGCGCCGCGTTCGTCTCAATCAAAAGTGACGGCGTGCCCCACAATGCCGCCTCCAGCATCACCGGCCCCGCGACGTAGCCGCCCATCCCTACCACGACGTGCGGGCTGAAACGTCGCAAAAGCCTTCCTGTCTCCCAGAAGCTGCGCGGCAAAACCAGGAGGTTGCGCGCTTTCCGCCACCCGCCGATTCCTTTGAGCCCCGCGGCCGCCACCACGCGCAAGGGGAAGCCAGCTGCGGGAATCACGCGGCGCTCAATCTCGCGGCCGGTTCCTACAAACTCAATGCGGCCCGGCACTGCCGTGCATTCCGCGGCCTCTCTCGCCCGCCAGCGCGATTGAAGCTCAGCGGCCACGGCCAGCGCCGGAAAAATGTGCCCGCCGGTTCCGCCCGCCGCCATCAACACGCGCACCGGAGTAGGGCGGTCCGGCTCCGGCTCTCTGCGGTCGTTTTTCATTCCTGATTGCCGTTCTCTTCAAAACACACTTCGGGCGCCGGCATGACGCGAGATATTAAGCAGAATGCCCGCGGCCACCAGATTCATCAGCAAGGACGATCCGCCGTAGCTGATGAACGGAAGCGGGATTCCCTTGGTCGGCAGCAATCCGATCACAACGCTCATGTTGACCAACGCCTGGCCGACCAGCAGTACCGTCAGGCCGATGGCCAGCAACCTCCCGAACCCATCCGGCGCGTAAGCCGCCGTCCTGAAGCCTCTCCACAGGATCAGGCAGAAAACAGCCAGGACGCATAGCGCTCCAATCAGGCCCCACTCCTCGCCGATCACGGCGTAGATAAAGTCCGTCTGCGGTTCAGGCAGAAAGAAGAGCTTCTGATGCCCTTCTCCGAGGCCCATCCCGAGGATGCCGCCCGAGCCAACTGCAATCAGCGATTGCAGCATTTGGAACCCCTTGCCGAGCGGGTCACTCTCCGGGTGCAGAAAACCAATAAGCCGGTTCATGCGGTACGTGGCGTGGGAAATCACCACGTACAGCAGCGGGATAGCCGCGACGCCCGCGCCCGCAAAGTAGCGCATCTGAAGGCCCGCAGCGAAAAGCATGGCCGCGGCAATCAATACGATGGCGAGCGACGTTCCAAGGTCCGGCTCCTTCAGAATCAGCGCGACCACCAAGCCCATCACCATCCCCAGGGGCAGCAGCGTGTGGCGGAAATCATTTACCGCGCTGCGACGGAGATCGAGGAAGTAAGCGAAGAAAATCACCAGAAGTAGCTTCGCCAGCTCGGAGGGCTGGAAGCTGAGCGGCCCGCCATAAAACCATCGATGCGTATCGTGCCGGACCGGCATCAGGAACACCGCCATGAGCAAAATCAGCGTCATCGCCAGCGCGGGAAAGATGAGCCGCGGATCGCGCAGCCGTCGATAGTCCAGGTTCATCATCACCCACATGCCCGCGAGTCCCAGAACGGCGTAGGCGGACTGGCGGATGACAAAGTGAAAGCTGGATCCGTACTGCTGCGCGGCCACGGCCGCCGAAGCGCTGAAGACCATCGCCACCCCGAAGACCACGAGGGCGACCACGGCGGCCAGCAGATAGACGTCGGTTTCGAGTTTTCGCGCCATCCCGGTTCACTTCCCCTTCTCAAAGGGCTTTTCCGATTGCGCCTGGGAGAACAAGTCCGCCTGGACGCCCGCCCCAGCGTCCTTCGGCTTCGAGCGGCTTCCCATTGGGGTCGATGGGGCGAGTGGCGCCGACTGCGCGTCCGGCGATTTGCTGCCCGCCTTCGTCTGAATCACGCTGGCTTCGCGCTTGGACCTGGTTTCGTTCTCCGCGAGGACTTCGTAGGGCGAAACAGGCTCCGCATCTTCGAGCAATGGAGCGGTTTCGGCGGGTTCGTTCGGTAAAGCCGGCCGGAATTCACCAGCGGCCGCGGGATCGAGATCCTCGCCGCTCACTTCGTAAATGTAGATCTGATCCGCGGCGGGCTCGGTTGAAGCCGCCGATTGAATCACCGCGTGTCCCACGGGCCGGGATTCGCTGGCAGGCGTGTTGTCGAAGGGCGGTTCGGCGTTCCGGCTCGACTCCGAAATGGCCGCCGCCAGCGGCGCCGAGTGGAGTGGTTGCGGTTCCGTTCCAGGGCTGGCATAACGCGCAGGCTCCGCCTCAGCGGCAGGACGCGCCCGCTGTGCGCTAGATTTATCGAGGCCGTGGACAAGGTCTTTGAACATACGGCCGCGCGCCTCAAAATCCTCAAATTGATCGTAGCTCGAGCAAGCCGGAGAAAGCAGCACCACGTCACCCGCGATGGCGCGCGCAAACGCCAGGCGGACCGCCGTCTCCAAGTCACCGGCCGCGATCAGGTTGGCGCCGTCAAGCTCCGCGGCGATTTTCTCCGCCGCCGAGCCGATGAGATAGACGAACTTTACCCGCCCTTCGATGAGCGGCTTCAGCGGCGTGTACGGCGCGCCCTTGTCCTTGCCTCCGAGAATAAGGTGAACCCCGCGATCAAATGTGGAAACGGCCTTGGCGGCCGCGTCGACGCTTGTCGCCTTGGAATCGTTATAGAAAGAGACACCGCGAACCGAGCCCGCGTACTCCAGCCGGTGCTCGACCCCGGGAAACTCTTGCGCCACCTCGCGCATGGCCTTGAAATCCGCGCCCAGCGTGCATGCCGCGGCCGCCGCGGCCATCAGGTTCTGCGTGTTAAATCTGCCGCGCAGCCTAACTTCGTGCGCTTCAAAAAGAACCCGCTCGAGGTGGCTAACGCGATAAAGGATCCGGCCCCGCGAGAGCAGCACGCCTTCGGGCAGGTCCTGCTCCATGCTGAAAAAGACCTTCTGGCTGGCGATAGCAGGCGCGAGGCTCATCACCACAGGGTCATCCGCATTCAAGATGGCGTAATCGTCCGCCTGTTGATTGCGAAAGATTTGCGCTTTGGCCGCCACGTAGGCTTCAAACGTATGGTGGCGGTCCAGGTGATTCGCCGTGATGTTCAGCAGCACCGCGACGTGCGGCCGGAAACTCTGAATGGCCTCGAGTTGGAAGCTCGAGATCTCGGCCACCACGATGGATTCCGGTGGATAAAGCTCCACCGCGGAGATAAGCGGCACGCCGATATTCCCAGCGACCAAGGAGGAGAATCCGGACGCCTCCAGCATCTTGCCCAGCGCCGTGGTCGTCGTGGTCTTGCCGTTGGTACCGGTAATCCCCACCAGGGTTCCGTCGAAGAACCAGCTCGCGGCTTCAATCTCGGGCACCGCCACCACTCGCCGCCGCCGCGCAAGCTCAAGCTGCGGGATGTCCCAAGGCACGCCAGGGCTGACCACAATCAAGTCCTGGTTCAGAAATGTTTCTTCGCGGTGGACGCCTAACTCCAGGCCAATCCTCTGCGCCATAAGTTCCTTAAGGCCGAAATCGAACGAAGACGGCGGTCGTGAGTCGGTCACCGTGACCACCGCCCCCTCACGGCTCAGCCGGTGCGCCACCGCCCGCCCCGTCCGCGCCAGCCCCACCACCAGCACGCGCTTGTTGCGAAGTTCGATCATGCGAGGTTCCGCTTGGGTTTGTTTCCGTTCTTGTGGAAATGACCGTCCAGAATTTCCGAGATTACCTCAGAAAGCGAGCGGCGATTCTCCCTCGCCACCCGCCGCGCTGTGACGATCGTATCCCGGTTCAGCGTGAGGCTGACGCGAGTCGGATTGCGAAATGATTTAGGCCTGGCCATAAAAATTAGTGACAAGCAAAAAACGGTCAGCGATCAGCTGGCGCGGCAGTCGATTCTGTAGCCGCGGCCTCTGGCCGCCGGCTTTTTGATAGTAAAGACCGGCTGCCAGAGGCCGCCGCTACAGCTAATGAC
>JBOGJT010000013.1:0-4803 GCA_050745065.1 Terriglobia bacterium | reverse complement strand
CGCGGGCCAGGATTGGGTGCGCGACATAAAAGTTCGGGTTCAGGATTTAGCTTGCTTTCCTGCGTCCATCCTTGCGTAGCGGATACACCGGGGTCCAGTGACGGCAGCCGTCCCGCGCAGCGGGACGCCGCCGCTACAGCGATCCAGGTTGCTCAAAAAGCGCGGGCTATGCCATCCTAATCTCATTGGTGTGCGGCGGATGGCTCGCCGCCTCAGCAGATAAGGGCCCGGAGAGGTGTCCGAGTGGCTTAAGGAGCACGCTTGGAAAGCGTGTGTTGGGGAAACTCAACCGTGGGTTCGAATCCCACCCTCTCCGCCATTTTAGCTTCCAGCCATCAGAAATCAGCGTTCAGCGATCAGCCTTCAGCCATCTGTAGGCGGACTGGCGCCGGAGGAATGGCATCAACGGCGCCGGCGTTTGCTAAAAGCTGAATGCTGAAGGCTAACGGCTGATGGCTGAAAGCTGACAGCTAATCCACAATCCCTTCCTCTTCATATTGCTGCTTGAGCGCGGCGACGACAGCCGGATCGGCAAGCGTGGTGGTGTCGCCGAGCACTCGGCCTTCGGCGATATCACGCAACAGCCTTCGCATGATCTTTGCGCTGCGCGTCTTGGGCAGCTCGGAGGTGAAAAAGATGTCGTCCGGGCGTGCCAGCGCGCCGATCTTACGCGCCACGTGCTCGCGCAAGTCTTTCTTCAGGGCGTCGGTCTGCGCGACACCCTCTTTGAGCGTCACAAAAGCGGCGATGCCCTGCCCTTTTAATTCGTGCGCCTTACCGATCACCGCGGCCTCGGCGACGGATGGATGATCCACCAGCGCGCTTTCCACCTCAAACGTGGAGATGCGATGGCCCGAGACGTTCATCACGTCATCCACACGGCCGAGCAGCCAGAAATAACCGTCTTCGTCCAGCTTGGCGCCGTCGCCGGTCAAATACTTGCCGGGATATCTCGACCAATACTGGCGCTCGTAGCGCTCGGGATCTCCGTAGATGGTGCGGAACATCGCCGGCCAGGGCTGCGCCAGGACGAGATAGCCGCCGCCACCCGGACCCACCGCGTTTCCCTTGTCGTCGAGCACCTCGGCCGCGATTCCGGGGAATGGCTTGGTGGCGGAGCCGGGCTTCGTTGGCGTCAGGCCAGGCAGCGGGGAAATCATAATCATGCCGGTTTCGGTCTGCCACCACGTGTCGACAACGGGGCAGCGCTCGCGACCGATGCTCTTGTGATACCAGATCCAGGCTTCGGGGTTGATCGGCTCGCCTACCGTGCCCAGCAGGCGCAAAGACGAGAGATCGTATTTCGCTGGCCATTCCGCGCCCCATTTCATGAAGGTGCGGATGGCCGTCGGCGCAGTGTACAAGATATTCACGCCGTATTTGGCCACAATGTCCCAGAAGCGGCCGCGGTCGGGGTAATCCGGGCTCCCTTCGTACATCAGGCTGGTGGTACCGTTCGCGAGCGGGCCGTAAACGATGTAGGAATGGCCCGTCACCCAGCCGATATCCGCCGTGCACCAATACACATCACTTTCCTTGACGTCGAATATGTAGCGATGCGTCACGGAAGTTCCCAACAGATATCCCGCCGAGGTATGCACGACGCCCTTGGGCTTTCCCGTGGTGCCGCTGGTGTAAAGAATGTAGAGGACGTCCTCCGAATCCATCACCTCCGGCTCGCAGCAGTCCGACGCCTGGCCCACGGCTTCGTGCCACCATACGTCGCGCCCCGGCTGCATCGGGCACGGCGAGCGATCTCCAGTGCGCCGCAGCACCATCACCTTCTCCACGCACGGCGAGCCCTTCAGGGCTTCATCGGCGTTGGCCTTGAGTGGCACCACGTTGCCGCGCCGCCACGCGCCGTCGGCCGTCAAAAGCACCTTGGCTTGGGCGTCGTTGATGCGCTCGCGCAGCGATTCCGCGGAAAAGCCGCCGAACACCACGCTGTGCGGAGCACCGATTTTGGCGCAGGCGAGCAGAGCGATGGGCAGCTCCGGGGTCATTCCCATATAAATGGCCACGCGGTCGCCCTTTTTTACCCCAAGCGATTTGAGCGCGTTTGCGCATTTATTGACTTCACGCTCGAGCATCCCGAACGTGAGCACGCGCGAATCGCCTGGCTCGCCTTCCCAGATGAGAGCGGCCTTGTTCCGGCGCGATGAGGCGGCGTGCCGATCCACGCAGTTGTAGGCCACGTTGAGCTTGCCGCCCGCGAACCATTTGGCCCACGGGGCGTTCCACTCGAGCACCTTGTCCCAACGCTTGAACCAGTGGAGACTTTCGGCTTCCGCTGCCCAGAAAGCCTCGGAATCTTTGGCGGCGCGCCCAGCCGCCGCCGCGTCGCGGAAGTTCGCCTGCTTGCGGAACTCGTCGGGCGGTGGATAAACGCGCTTCTCGTCGAGCAGCGCTTCCAATCTTTCGTGTTGCGCTTCGGCTCGTTCTGTCATAAGTTAGCCTCCCGGATCCAGCACGCCCGCCAGCGCGGCGGGCGGAATTCTACGAACTGGAAATTATAATGATCTTTGGACCGCGAGGGTAGCGCTTTTCTCTGCTAGGGGCCACCCGCCGCAAGACGGACGAGGCGGGGATAGATCCCGTCAACCTGCGCACGGGTGTGATCGAGGTTGACTGAGCAGTCGATCACATAGTCGGCGCGGCGGCGCTTTTCGTCCTGCGGCATCTGGGCGGCCACGCGGGCCGCGGCCTCGCCGCGCGACAAGCCCGGCTTCGCCATCAGCCGTTCGATTTGCTGCTCGGGCGAGCACCACGCCACCAGCACTTTCCGGAAACGGCTCTCGATGCCCGCCTCGTAGATCAGCGCGGCGTCTACGATGATCACGGCGTTTTGCTTCTCGCGGCGATAGCGTGCGGCCAGTACTTCCTGCCGCGCAATGATTCGCGGATGAAGCACCGCGTTCAGCGCGCGGCGCTTCTCTGGATGGGCAAAGATGATTGCACCGAGCCTCTTCCGGTCGATGGCGCCGCCGGGGCTGAGGATTTCGCCGCCGAACTGGCGAAGAATTTCGTCGAAGGCGGGACTGGCCGCGCGAAGCAGGTCATGGCCAATCTGGTCCGCGTCAATCACCTGGGCGCCCAGGGCGAGAAAATAGGATGCCACCGTGCTTTTGCCGCATCCAACGCCGCCGGTTAAGCCGAAGTATCCGCAATCGAAAGTGGGCGAGGGCATTTAATTTCAAATTTGCGACTTCAAATCGAGCGCTCAACTATGATATTGGAAATCTTCGATCTGAAGTTTGAGATTTCAAAATTGAGATTTGGAGTTTAAGATCGGCACTTGCCGATCATAAGTTGAAGCGCCCACGTTGAGCAAACGACAGCCGCTTGCCGCAGCGCCAACTCAGGAGGTTGATGAATGAGAAAGTCAACGTTGCTGGCAGGAGCGATCATCCTGGCGCTGGTGTTCAGCGCCTCTGGATGGTCCCAGATCGGAATGTTCTCGAAGCGGCAATTGGTTGATTTTACCCAGGCCTGGAAGGGCGCCCGTTTTCCCGACGGCCGGCCGGAAGTCTCCGACGCGCTGCTGAACCGGCTGAAAACCGTAGACGCCGATGAGGCGTGGGACGTCCTCATGCAATCGGGCTACCGCAACCAGTTCGAGGGCGGCTGGAAGGTGATCAACCCCGGTCCGCGCGTTGTGGGCAGAGTGGTGACGGCGGTGTTCATGCCCAGGCGCCCCGACGTCGACGCGGTGATCAGGCAGCACGGCAAGGCCGAGGGCCGCATTGGAGCCGAAAACTCCTGGGTGATTGACACGCTAAAGCCCGGCGACATCCTGGTGGTGGATCTTTTCGGCAAAATCAAAGACGGCACCTTCGCCGGAGATAACCTGGGCACGTCTATATACACCAAAAGCCACACCGGACTGATTGTGAACGGCTCGGTGCGCGACGTCACCGGCCTCAAGGAGATTCACGGCTTCCGGGTACTCGTGCGAGGGGTTGACCCGTCCGCGTTGAGCAACGTGATGCTGATGGGAATCAACGTCCCGATACGGATTGGGCACGTTACCGTGATGCCGGGTGATGTTGCGGTGACGGACGCGGAAGGCGTCACCTTCATCCCGCCTCAGCTTTGTCAAAAAGTGGCTGACGACGCCGAATTAACTCACCTCGTCGACGACTGGGGCCACATGATGCTGCGCGAGCAAAAGTACACGCCGGGTGAAATTGACGGCCGCTGGACCAACCCGATGATTGAGCAATTCAACCGCTGGGCGGCTTCGCAAGGGTCCAAACTGCGGATGAAAGAGCATTGACCAGCCACCCGGTTATCGGACAGTGGACTTGCCTTTCGCGAACGCCGAGCCGCCGTGCGGCGAATATTTTGTGAGACTCCGGTCAAGGGGCCTCGCAGCCGCAGGTGTCGCGACCGTGCCCTTAATGAGGATATCTTCCGGATTCACCGCCCGCCCGTACAGCTTGGTGTTGTCATCGGTATCCTGCTTCATGACGGCGCCCTTCAGTGCCACGCCGGCAAAGAGTCCGCGTGAGCGCGAATAGCTTAGGATCTCAGCGTGCATTTGCGCGTCGGTTTCGGCCGCGGCGGTGCGGCCCACAGGTCCTCCGGCCACGGAAGCGTCCGCGCCGAGCGTGACTTTACTTTGCAGCAGTTTCCGCGCCCCGCCGGAGTTCATCACAAGAAAAACAACGTCGGTGGCCTTCCCGCCGATCTGAAATCCGAAGCTCCCGCCGCCCAGGGTGAAGAGAGATGGCGCGCCCCATGGCCCGTTTCCGCCCTTTCGGCAAACCAGCACTCCGCGGCCGTACCGGCCGCCAAATCCAA
>JBOGJT010000012.1:0-23659 GCA_050745065.1 Terriglobia bacterium | reverse complement strand
GGCGGCCGCTGGCCGCTGGCTTTTGGTAGTAAAGACCGGCGGCCAGAGGCCGCCGCTACAACACGGAGCGTCGCGGACTTATGTCCGTGTGCATAGCCCTCACCATACGCGGCCTGCGCCCTTCAGGAGGTGTTGAAAGACCCGATTCGGCCGTCACTCTGAGCGAAGCGGGAAATCGGCGTTTTGACGAACCAACCGTTTTACGAGATTTTTCCTTCGCTACACGGAAGGCCGCCTCCGGCTTGTCACCATGACATGCACACGGCGTTTTTAAGCCATCTGCTGAGCCGGTCATTGAGATTATAGCTCGCGAGCAACGTCAACCGCATCCCGTTTATCAGTGCGCGCCCGTCTCATTTGTGGAATCGCTCACCCAGGAGACTGCTGCCGCTGCGGGGGCGGCCCGTTTCGCCGGGATGTTAGATAACCGCTTAGCCGATCATCCGCTAGACAGCGCACGGTTCTCCGAAACGGGGGAGCGGCATCCCACGATTGTGAACGCAGCGCCCGAACCGCTCATCAACTCGAATTGACGTGGTGCTCCCGCACGTGCGCATGCAAGCCGCCGGACTCCGCGCTGCCGCGAGGGAATGGGCGGTTTAAGCTCAGGCTGCGGGAATCTGGGAGTTGATTTGCGAAAGATCGGCCAGACGCCAGGCGCTTTTATCCTGAAGCACGCGCGAGACCAAGGCGTAGTGCAAGGCATGGCCACCGCGGTAGGAAACAACGTGGCCCGCCACCGGATGGCCCAACAGGGTGAAATCGCCGATCAAGTCCAGGGTCTTGTGCCGGCAAAACTCATCGGCAAAGCGCAGCCCCTCGGCGTTCAGCACGCCGTCACTCGAGAGCACGATGGCATTTGCCAGCGATCCCCCGCGCACCAAGCCGGCGCGGCGAAGCTCGTCGACCTTGTCGAGGAATTGGAAGGTGCGCGCGGGCGCAATCTCCTCCGGATACGTTCCGCTGCCGTAGGTCCAGTCGACGGTTTGCTTGCCGATGAGCGGGTGGGGGAAGTCGATCGTGCAGGCAACTTGGAATTGCGCCGCCGGGTAAACGACGATGCGCTTGGCTCCATCCGCGATCTCGACCGGCCTCGTGATTTGCAGATACGCGCGGCGGGCGCGCTGGCGCCGCAACCCCACCTTGAGGATTTCACGGGCAAAGGGTAGCGCGCTGCCGTCAAGGATGGGGACCTCGACGTTGTCAATTTGGACGAATGCGTTGTCCACGCCGAGCGCTCCTAGCGCGGAAAGCACATGCTCCGTGGTCGAAATCAACACGCCCTTGCGCATCAGGCTCGTGGCGTAGGCTACTCTCACCACGTTTGACGCGTGCGCCTTGATCGTAAAACCTTCGAGGTCCGTTCGCTGAAAGACAATGCCCGTATTGGCCGGCGCCGGAGCGAGCGTCAAGTTCACCGCAGCACCGATATGCAGTCCCACGCCCGATAGCTTCGCCGTGCCGCCGAGAGTATGTTGTCGGTTGGGATCAGGGGTTGCCATGCGCTTTTGATTGGGCAGTTTTAATGCCACACGTCGCACATGGCGGTAAGCTATTTATATTGAGATGGTTAACATGCACTGTCAGGATTCGGCGGCCGGCCGTGAGTGTGGTGGAAAGGCTACACCTACGACATCTTGACACAGCTTTGGTCCGGATGTTTCACCGCTCAGGACCACGGTACCGGGTGCGATGGACTGATCGGTGCCGAACGCGGCTACGAAACATTGGCCGGGGATGCACCGTTTCCTGGCGGGGCATCAAGGAATTGGCGAATTTTAGTGAAGTCCTGTCGCAGGATTACTTCCTCTCGGCGGTTGCGCAGCACGTAGGCGGGGTGGACGGTGGCCATCGCTTTCGCGTTCCGGTAGTCAATGAATTGGCCGTGCACCTTGGTGATGCCTTCCTTGATGCCAAGCACGGTACGCGCGGCCGGCGCTCCAAGGCAGCAAATTAAGCGCGGGCGGATGGAATCGAGTTGCCGGAAGAGAAAGGGCGAGCAGGCGGTGATCTCATCGGCTTCGGGCGTGCGGTTGCCCGGCGGGCGGCACTTTACGATGTTGCAGATATAAACGTCTTCGCGCTTGATTTTGACGAGCTGTAGCATCTTGTTCAGCAACTGCCCCGCGCGCCCAACAAACGGCAAGCCCTGCTCGTCTTCGTCTGCGCCCGGTCCTTCGCCAATGAACACAAGCTCCGCCTTAGGATTTCCCTGGCCAAAAACAATGCTATGGCGCGTCTTGGCCAGCTTGCAGCGCTGGCAATCCCCAAGGTCCGCGCGAATTTCGTCGAGCGTCTCGTCCTTCGATACTGCCGGCGCCGGAGGGTCAAAAAGACCTGGCGGCTGCGGAGGGACGACGGGTGATTTTAGCGGTCGCAGGTCGCTAGCGGGTTTACTCATCGTTTGAGTGCGCGGCGCCGCTGGGGCGGAGTGGCTGGGATGGTCCCTCCATTCCTGAGTCTGGGTTGTTTCCTCAGGAACCGCTGCGGCGGCGAGGGGGCGTCGATAGAGATCCTCATAGCCGAGGTCACGGAAAAACTGCAGCCAGTCGGCTATTTGCTGTTTTGTCTCGGCATTCATAAGAAGAAGAGTGTCAGGTGTCAGGTGCCGGAAGAGGCGCCCGTTTGGGCGGCGCCAGTCAGTGATTGTAGTGACCTTCTACCCGCGATTACAACGCCGAAACGCAGGCTCTGCGCTCCGCGCAGTCTGGTAATCACAAAAAGACAACGGACAACCATGAATGGACACGCGCGGTTTTTTGCTGAAACCCGGCACCTGACCCCTGACACCTCGGACCTGAGACCTGGCGCCTGAAACCTATCCCCTGCTTTTTCGCAGCTCGACCACTTCATCGAGCACGCGATGAGCAACGTCGAGTTTACTGGCTTTATCGAGGGCCTTAGTGCGCCCGCCGGGAAAAAGCAGTGTCACGACGTTGGTATCCACGTCAAATCCCGCGTCATCACGCGTGACATCATTGGCGACCATCAAATCGAGGTTCTTGGAAGCGAGCTTCTCCGCAGCGTTTTCAAGGACGTTGTCCGTCTCGGCGGCGAACCCGACCAGCAGTTGGCCGTGCCGCCGCCGTCTTCCGATCTCAGTGAGGATATCGCGCGTGGGTTTGAGCCGGATCGTCAGGCTACCATTGCTCTTTTTGAGCTTCCGCGAGGCGACAGATTCGGCTTGATAGTCGGCAACCGCGGCGGCCATCACCACCACGCTGGCGCCATCCAAGTTCTTCCACACGGCTTCGGCCATCTGATCCGCCGTGCGGGCGTTCTCGAACGCAACCCCCTTGGGTGGGTCAAGCCGGGTGGGTCCGCTCACCAGAACGACGCGCGCGCCGCGCCTTCGCGCCGCCTCAGCCAACGCGTAACCCATCTTGCCGCTCGACCGATTGGTCAGGTGGCGCACCGGATCAATCGGCTCCTCGGTCGGCCCTGCTGTTATCAACAAGGATTCGCTCTTCAGGTCTTCGCGCAAGCCTAGAGCTTTAAAGACGGCCCCGGCGATCTGCTCGGGCGCCGCAAGGCGGCCCGCCCCGGTCATCCCGCAGGCGAGATAGCCCGCGTCTGGTTCGATCACCTGCACACCGCGTTCACGCAACACGCTGAGGTTGGCTCGGGTGGCCGCGTGGGTCCACATATTCACGTTCATGGCCGGAGCCACGATGACCGGCGCCCGCGTCGCCAGATAGACGGTGGTGAGAAAACTGCCTGCGGCGCCCTGCGCCATCTGCGCCAGCACGTCCGCGGTGGCCGGGGCGATCAACAGCGCGTCAATTGCCTGCGCCACCCCGATATGCTCGATGGTGCTATCCAGGCCACGGCCGTTTTCAGGATGGAGTTTTTCACCCGAGGGTTCAAATAGGTCTGTGATGACGCTTCGGCCAGAAAGCGCTGCAAAAGTCAGGGGCGTGATGAACTCGCACGCCGCCCGCGTCATGATCACCTGCACATCGAGGCCGCGCTCCTGCAGCAGACGGAGCACCTCCGCTGCCTTGTACGCCGCGATGCCACCCGTGACTCCCAGTCCGACTCTCATGCTGTGCCCGCCCAACCACCTTAAGCATAGCCGGATTCATAAGCCATGGGAAGCACTCGCCGGCGCGGCGTTCGACAAAACCGATTCGCCACAAAGACACCAAGGCACCAAGACACGAGGAAGCCAATGCCGGGAATTTCAGATCATTTGCAGGCTCCGGCGTACTGCCCGATTTGCTTTCCGGCTTGAGAGTTCAGTCTCAGGCTGATAAATTAATAAGAACCGGAAAAGCTAAGGAGCATACATTGGCTAGAATCACACGCAAGGAACTCAAGAAGGATCCGTTTTTGTCCGTCTACTACGACGACTTCGTCGAATTTGCTGAGAGACACTATCCGAAGATCATCGTGGTGGTGGTCATTATCGCCGCCGCGATTATCGCGGGGCTTTCTTGGAAACGCATCCAACAGCGCCGCGAGGTGAGCGCCAATGCGGCGCTGGGCGAGGCTCTCGGGACCTTCCACTCCTACGTCGGCCAGGCGGGGCAGGGCGCCCTGGCGCCTGGCGCTCAGACATTCCCGGATGACGCGACTAAGTTCCAGGCGGCGCTCAAGCAATTCAACGCGGTCTACGCGAAGTACCCGAGCCAGAAAGCCGGGCAAATTGCGCTCTACCACGCCGGGCTTTGCCAGGCTCAACTTGGGCAGCAGGCGGTCGCGATAAAAACGCTCCGGCAGGCAGCGCGCACCTCCGACGCGGAGGTGGCGTCTCTCGCGCGGTTCGCTTTGGCCGATGAAATGGCCAAGGCTGGCCAGCTTCCCGAAGCCCAGAAGGTTTTTCGCGATCTGGCTGAGCATCCGACGGACGCTGTGCCCGCCGCAACCTCCTGGCTGGCCTTGGCGGGCTTGGAGCGGGAGTCTCAGCCCGCCGACGCCCGCCAGATTTACGATCGCCTCATGAAGCAGTACGGTGACGACGCCTATCTGGTGGACACCGTCAAGCAGCACTTGGCGGCCATGACGCCGTAAAGGCTGGATCAGCGGCAAGCATCGTGTTGCCGCTTGCCGCTGACCTTTCATCGCTCATCCCCTACCGACATGAGCCAGAACGAGACTCTCGAAGCTGACGTCTTGATCGTAGGCGGCGGCCCGGCGGGACTCAGCTGCGCTCTGCGGCTTGCCGCGCTCTACGAAGCTCACAACCACAGCGGAAAACCTGCTCCCGCGCAGCGCGCGCCGCTCCGCGCGGAAAACATCTACGTGCTGGAAAAGGCGCCTGAAATCGGCGCCCACTGCCTTTCGGGCGCTCTGCTTGATACGCGCGCTCTCGGCGAATTGATTCCTGGCTTTGAAGCCGAAGGCGCTCCGCTCGAGTGCCCGGTTGCGTCCGACGGGATTTACTATTTTACCCGCAGAGCCCAGTGGAAACTGCCGGTTACCCCCCCGTTCCTTCGCAACCACGGAAACTACATCATTTCTCTCAACAAGTTTGCCGGGTGGCTCGGCGCAAGAGCGGAGCGCGCCGGGGTGAGCGTATTTCCGGGCTTTGCTGGGACGGAAGTGCTCTACGACGGCCATCGCGTGGTGGGTGTGCGCACCGGTGACTTGGGAGTAGACCGCGGAGGCGGCCGTAAGGCGAATTTTCAGCCTGGATACGAGCTGCGAGCCGCGGTCACCGTTTTTGCCGAAGGGACGCACGGCTCGCTCACCAAGCAATTGACGAACCGCCTCCAACTCTACCGCGGGCGCAACCCGCAGGTTTACGCGTTAGGGGTGAAAGAAATCTGGGAGATTCCCGCCGGCCGCGCGCGCAAGGGCGACGTGATCCATACGGCGGGCTGGCCGCTGCGCGGGCGTTTTGGGGGAGGTTTTATTTATGCCGCGACGGAGACCCGGCTTTTTCTCGGCCTGGTCGCAGGCTTGGACTACGCCGATCCACGATTCGATCCGCACCACGCCTTCCAGTTATGGAAAACCCACCCCTGGATGCGGCTCCTGCTCGACGGCGGCCAGATCGTCCGATATGGCGCCAAGACGATTCCCGAAGGCGGCTACTTTTCCATTCCCGCGGCCGCCACGGATGGCGCTCTGATTGTGGGCGATTCGGCGGGCTTTCTAAACTCGCAGCGGCTGAAGGGCATCCACTTGGCCATGAAGACCGGTATGCTGGCGGCCGAAGCTGCATTCGAGGCCATCCTGAGCGGGGACACTTCCCGGCGCGGCCTTTCGTCATTCGAACGCGAGTGGCGGGAGAGCTGGGCGGGCCGCGAGCTCTGGCGAGTGCGCAACTATCATCAAGGATTTGACCACGGCTTCTGGCGGGGAACTCTGAATACCGCGCTCGAGCTCGCGACAGGTGGACGGGGCATCCGCGCACGCGCCCCGGCCTTGCCAGACTACCAGCATATGCGGAAGCTCGCGGAGCTTGCAGGCGGGCCGCCCCCGGCTTTCAAGCCTGATGGCCGCCTGACGTTTGACAAGGTGGCCGACGTCTTCCATTCGGGCACGCGCCACGAGGAAGATCAACCCACGCATTTGATCATCGCGGACTATGATATTTGCAATGGGCGGTGCATCGTGGAGTTTGGCAACCCATGCCAGCACTTCTGTCCTGCTGCGGTCTATGAGATGGAAGAAAATGCGGACGGCAGCGGAAAGCACCTGAAGCTGAACCCCTCGAACTGCGTGCACTGCAAGGCGTGTGACATTGAGGACCCCTACCAGATCATCACCTGGGTATGTCCCGAAGGGGGAGGCGGTCCGCGCTACGATGGGATGTAATTCGGTGTTCGATATGGCATACGATATGACAGCAATGATGGGACCTGGCGCCTCGCCGCGCCGGCAACAGGCATGGATAAAGAACGTACGTTGACGACCCCTTCGACGAACGAACCGGATTCCTCCGCGAGCGATTCCGGCCTTCGAGAAAATCCCCGCCGCTTTACGCTGAGCCAGCGCACTCAAATCTTACTTGCCGCCTGGATCGGATTTCCTGCCACGTGGCTGATCGGCCGCAGCCTGCGCTGGGAAGTGAAGGGCTGGCCGTATTGGGAAGAGGCGCAGGGCGCCGGCAAAAGACTGATCTACACGTTTTGGCACCGGGAAATTTGTGCCGCGACGTGGTTCTGGCGCCAGCGGGGCATTGTGGTGATGACCAGCCAGAATTTTGACGGAGAATATATTGCCCGCATCATCCGTAAGCACGGGTATGGCGCCGCGCGCGGATCAAGCTCGCGGGGGGCGGGGCGCGCGCTGGTTGAAATGATTCAGAGCCTGCGCCAGGGCCGCGACGCCGCCCTGACCATCGACGGCCCGCGCGGCCCGCGCTTCGCCGCCAAGCAGGGCTCGGTGATCCTGGCAAAAGCCACCGGCGCCGCGATCCTCTGCTTCCATATCGCGCCGCGGCGCGCCTACGTTTTCCGCAAGAGCTGGGACTTGCTTCAAATTCCTTTTCCGTTCTCGAAAATCGCGATCTTTATCGCTCCGTCCATTTTTGTGGCCGAAGACGCTGACGCCGGTGAACAGGCGAGCAAGCTCGGCGAAGTACAGGCGACCTTGGAGCGGCTCAGGCAGCAGGGCGACGAGTGGAGACGGTGACAAGAGACAAATCCCAAGGCCCGCAGTCGGGTTTTCCTGAGCGGCGCGCAGTTCCCGCCAAAACCACTCGTTACCCTCCCAGCATTTCGCCTTCTTGCAAGCGCACACCGTGGGCGAAATCACGCGCCTGAATGCGCTTGCGTCCTGGCGCCTGGACTTCGCTCAACTCGAGCATTGTCATGCCGCCGCACCCGGCGATGAGTCTTCCCGCTTCCGTTCTCAGCTCACCGGGTTGTAGCGGGCGCGTGGATGCGAACGGCTGCGCCGCCCAGATTTGCAGCGCTTTACCGCGAAAGGTGGTGTAGGCCACCGGCCACGGGCGAAGGCCGCGAACGCGGCACGCGATCTCGCGGGAAGGCATTGTCCAGTCGATGCGCCCGTCCTCTTTCTTGAGCATGGGCGCGAGCGTGGCGCGTTCGTGATCCTGCGGCCGGGCAGTGATTTGATGATCCGCCAGACGCCGCAGCGTCTCCACCATCAGCGCGGCGCCGGGCACGCTGAGGCGCGCGGCGAGCGTTTCCGCCGTGTCATCCGCGGCAATGTCAATTTCCTGCTGCATGAGAATATCGCCTGTATCCAGGCCCGCATCAATTTTCATTGTGGTATTGCCTGTCACACGCTCGCCGAGCATGATGGCCCAGGGAATGGGCGCGGCTCCCCGGTAGCGCGGCAGAAGCGAGCCGTGAAGATTGATGCAGCCGAGAGGAGGCAGCCCCACCATCCAAGGCGGGATCAGGTGGCCATACGCAACCACCACGATAGCGTCCGGATGGGCGGCGGTGATTGTGGCCTGCGCTGCCGGGTCCTTCATCCGGGCCGGCTGGAATACCTCGATGCCGGCGTTCAGCGCGGCTTCCTTGACGGGCGGCGGCTTCAATTCGTAGCCACGGCCGCGAGGCTCATCGGGGTTGGTGACGACGAGCGCGACGTCGAAATCCTCGGCGACAAGCCTATTGAGGGTCGGAACGGCGAATTGAGGCGTGCCGCAGAAAACGATTTTCATTGTGCGTAATACGGGCTCGGGCGACCTCAGCGCTGGCAGGATGCGGGGGCAAACGCTGGAGGCGCGCCCAATTAGCAGAAGGCGCCTCGCAGTTTCATGTACGTTGTCTCCAGGGCTTCCGGGAGCACGCGTGTCTCGGAGATCACGGACATGAAATTCGCGTCTCCCGTCCAGCGCGGGACACAGTGGAGGTGAAGGTGATCGGCCACGCCCGCGCCCGCGCACTTTCCTAAATTCATTCCCAGATTGAGGCCCTCGCACCCGTAAATGGATTGGAGAGCCGCCTCCGACTGCCGCGCCAGGTCCATCATCTCATGCAGCGCCGGATCGTCGAGTCCGTTGAGGCTGGCGACGTGGACGTAAGGCGCCACCAGAATATGACCCGCCGTATAGGGGTAGAGATTCAGAAAAATGAAGTTGCGGAGGCCCCGGTGGAGGATGTATAGCTCGGCGTCGCGGGCCGGACCGGCTTGAGCCATTTCGCAGAACGGGCACCCGCTTCTTCTTGACCCCTCGCTGACATAACGAAACCGCCACGGGCTCCAGAGGGTATCCATAGGGATTACGTTGTAGCAGACCGGAAGCCCGCGGACGCGGCGCGGAAAGTGAGAGGCTACTCTGGGCCGGCGCCAGGGGCATCCGGCGCGGCCGCAGGGGCCGGCACGGGAGGCGCTGCGGCGGCCTCGCGGTTCACAACGTCTTTGAGCTCCTTGCTGGGTTTAAAGTAGGGAATTCGTTTGGCCGGGACGTCAACCCGCGCGCCCGTTTTAGGATTGCGCCCGGAACGCGGCTTGCGATCGCGTGTGCGAAAGCTGCCAAAGCCGCGAATTTCAATCTTCTCGCCGGAGCGCAGGGAGCGCACGATACTCTCAAACACGGTTTCCACGATCAACTCAGAGTCTTTGCGGCTCGCCTCCGTCGCGCGCGCGATGTCTTCGATCAAGTCAGCCTTGGTCATGATTGCTCCTTGAATTCCGGAAGTTGAAATGAACGAGTCGGCTTTCCGGCTGTACGCTCTGCCGCGAAGGACCCATAAATCCGCTCGTTACGGCTTTGCCTCGGCCATGTGTTGAGGCGCTGGGGGTTTGCTGGCGTTCACCGCGGCTGCCGCATTCCCGGCGGCCGCGGTCTCCGGTACCGCGGGTCTCGATGAGTTGTCCGCCCCAGCCACCGGCGAAGCGGTGGTTTTCATGCTCAAGCCAATCCGCTTTTCTTCCTCATCAAGCCGCACCACCCAGAACTCGTACTCTTGCCCAACCGCGAGCGGATCCGCGCCGGCTGTGGCGTGCTCAGGCCCAAGTTCCGAGTTATGGCACAGGGCTTCGATGCCTTCCTCCACTTCGACGAAAGCGCCGAATTGAGCGATGCGCACCACCTTGCCCCGCACCGGCATTCCGATCTGAGCCTTGGCGAAGAAGCCCTCCCAGGCGTCCGGCTTGAGTTGTTTCAAGCCGATAGAGATGCGGCGCTTTGCAGGGTCAAGACTGAGAATCTGGCCCTGCACCTTTTGGCCCTTCTTCAGCACCTCCGAAGGGTGCTTGACGTTTCGGCTCCACGAAAGGTCTGACACGTGGATCAGCGCATCTACACCGTCTTCGAGCTCGACGAAGGCGCCGAAGGCCGTAAGATTCCTCACCCGGCCTTCCACCGTCTGGCCGGGCTGGTAATGCCGATCGATGGTGGTCCACGGATCGGGCAATGCCTGCTTAAGGCTCAGCGAGATCCGGCGTCTGGGTCCGTGCACCTCGATGACCCTCACCTCCACATTATCGCCTACCTGAAGGATCTTCGAGGGATGCTTCATCCGCCGGCTCCAAGCCATCTCGGAGACGTGGATCAGTCCCTCCACGCCGGGCTCAATCTCAATAAAGGCGCCATAATCGGTGACGCTCACCACCCGCCCCGTAACCGTCTGGCCGATCTCGTATTTGGCCGGGACGCCATCCCACGGATCGGGGGTAAGCTGTTTCAATCCCAGCGAGACTCGCCCCCTTTCGGCGTCGTACTTCAGGACCTTCACCCGGATTTCCTGGCCGGGCTGGACCACTTCGGAGGCGTGGGAGACGCGACCCCAGGCTATATCGGTGATGTGAAGCAAACCATCCAATCCACCCAGGTCCACGAAGGCGCCGTAATCCGTGACGTTCTTCACGCGCCCAGTGATCTCCGCGCCCTCCGCCAGCGTTTCGAGAAGCTGCGATTTTTTCTGGTTTAATTCATCTTCCAGAACCACCTTACGGCTGACGACCAGATTATTGCGCGCTTTGTTGAGCTTGATGACCTTGCAGTTGATTTCCTGGCCGATCAGCGAGTCGAGGTTGCGCAGCGGACGAATATCCACCTGCGAGCCGGGAAGGAAGGCCCGTGCGCCCACATCCACAATCAAGCCGCCTTTGGTGCGCTCGACAACCCGCCCGCAGATCATTGCCTGGTTGTTGAATGCCCTCTCAATGTCGTCCCAAGCTTTCAGCCGGGCTGCCTTGCGGTGGGAGACGGTAAACGTGCCTTCGTTTTCGTCGTAGTTTTCGATTTCGACGTCCACCAGGTCACCCGGATGGACGGTCAACGAACCGTCGGCTGCCAGAAACTCCGCGCGTGGAATGGCGCCTTCGCTCTTCTGGCCGATATCCACGAGAACTTCGGCATCCGTAATTTTAAGCACACGCCCCTGGATAATCTTGCCTTCGGCAACCTCGGACATCCCCTCCAGGCCCGCGAAAAGCTCGCTTGCCTCCACAGCCTCCGTGGCTTCGCCCCCGGTATCCCGTTGGGCCGGCGGTAAACCCCCCATCGCAGGAGTAGAATTCTCCTCAGCCGGCATCCCGTGTTCTCCTTTCCCGCTCCCGCAGTCCATAAACCTGAGAAAATAGTATTCTATAGTCCGGTCAGAAGCCAAGTCAACGGAGCACGCGCCGTTGGGGGAGCGCTGATCCCCTACGGTAAGGTCGCAGAAAATACGGCAAAACTCAAGTCCTCTTGGGCCGGGATTCGCTGGGCCATCAAGCTGGTGAGCAGTCCGGGCTGTTTTGCGCTCCGGGCGGAGAGGAACGGGAGAGCGCAGGAGGAAATCACCCGCCGGCCGGCGGTGATCCGTGGTATAACCGCTCTGATGGCGCAGGAAGGAGGCTCTCGTATGTTTTGTTGCGATGAACTGAGGGATTGGGTGAGCGAAGGGGCGATGTTTTACGGCGCCAAGCACCGCATCGACGACGGGAGGATTGTGAACGACGTCGATACGGAGTATTTCATCCGCGCCGCATTGAGCCGGGGGTATTCCTACATCGGCATTAACTATTGCCCATTCTGCGGCCGTGCGCTTTCGACAGCCCTTTGGGCTGCCGAAAAGAAAAAGTAGCCTAAAATCGGGGCCGCTGGTCTTTCACACCGGCCGCTTGAACCTGTCGAGGATGGGATAGCAGATCAGGGCGAGGGCGACGTTCACGACGATCGTGCTGGCCAGTTCCAGCCGGACGAAGGGTGCGGGAGATTCGAAGAGCAGCCGCCGCAACGCGACGAGCACGAGGCTGTGGACGCACACCAGCAGCGCTGTGAGGACGTAGCGCGCGCCGAGCTGCTCCAAGTCAAACTTCACGCTGACTGAAGCCGCCAAGTAACCCACCAGGCAATCGCTGATGCCAAACATACCGATCAGGCCGTGCGAAAGAGCGTCCTGCACGAGGCCGAGGCCCGTCCCGAGAAAGATGCCGTAAGCGCCGCTTCGGCGGATCGAAGCGTAATAGATTGTCAGGATGAGCGGGAAATCGAACAGACGAGCTAAGGGAAGCTGGACGGGGAGCGAGATCTGCAACAGCAGACCGGCGAAGAGGCTGATCCAAAACGCCGCGAGGTTGACGCGATAAACGGCAACGTGCCGGTCCGCGGATTTGGCCATAATCGGTTGGACGTTCGGAAACGGCTCAACGCCGGTTGATCGGTTCCCTTCCTTTACTTTTGGTGCGGGGTTGGTCCGGCAGCACCACCAGAACGTCATCCAGCCGGTCCATGTTCGCGGCTGGTTTTACCGCGATCACCGCGTAGATGTTGCCGCGATGGATGCTCGCCACCGTGCCGAGCAGCAGTCCCTTCGGGTAAATCTGATCGAGGCCCGAGGTGAGCACGCGGTCGCCGGGCGAAACTAGCGTCCCATTGGTGATGTAGTTGAGAACGCAACGACCTTCCCCATTACCCTTAAGCACACCTTCGTCGCCGGATTTCTGGAGCATCGCGCCCGCGCCGCTCGATAGGTCCGTAATCAGGAGTACTTGTGCGGTATGGCGAAAGACGGCGACCGTCTTTCCCACCACGCCGTCGGGCGTGATGACTGGCTGATCGGTAATCAAGCCGTCTGCCGTACCCCGGTCGATAAAGATGGCGGAGCCCGTGCCGGGGCTTGCGGCGATCACCGCCGCGCTCACCGTGCGGAGGGGCAGACGCCGCTGGAGGTCCAGCAGAGCGCGCAATTGCTCATTTTCCGCGCCCTCTTCGGAAAGCTGCAGAGCCTCAGCCCGCACCTCGGCGAGTTCTTGGCGCAGTTGCTTGTTTTTCCGGCGGACGCTGGAGACGGAACCGATGGATTGGACGGCGCCCGCGGTGGCGTCCGTCAGGCCACGTGCAGCGCGCTCGAACGGATCGAAAGCACCCACCGCCCACACCTTGATCAAACGCACTTTGTGTTTTCGCGTCACCTGGTACCCCAGAAAAATGATCTGCGCCAGCAGGACGGCGATAAGGAGAAAGAAAGCAACGTGCCGCCCGACAAATGCCTGCATGACCTCCGGAGTTTCGGGAGGGCGCGGAGGGACTGGCCTGGGGTTGAGCGAAGAATTAACTTCAAGCATCATGGCTGCGCCAGAGCCCCCTCCAGGACTCGTGCAGTGCGAAGCAAGTTCGGGGATGCCACGGCCGGCGACATCCTCAAAGCAGGAGATCGCGGCCTGGGCGGCACGGCATCAGGCATGCCGTCTAGAAACGCCTAAGAGCCTCTTCGGCCTCCGGCAATGGGCGATCACCGTGATATTACCCGCTGTAAAGCGCGTGGGGCATCATAAAGCCGCCGCCACACAGTGGGCGCCTACTCGATTGCCACCCGACGCAGCAGGCTGAAATCCGTGAGCATTCTGCCTGTGCCGAGTACCACCGAAGCCAGCGGATCCTCCGCGATCGAAACGGGCAGCCCGGTCTCTTCACGGATGCGTTTATCCAGATTCTTAATCATGGCGCCGCCGCCCGTCAGCACGATTCCGCGGTCGGAAATGTCCGCGGAAAGTTCCGGTGGAGTGCGCTCGAGTGCCACACGGATGGCGTTGAGAATCGTGGCGACGCACTCGGAAAGCGCATCGCGTATTTCCGTGTCATCAATGGTGACGGTCTTCGGGATGCCTTCCAGAAGGTGCCGGCCTTTAATTTCCATGGTCAGGGGCTTTTCGAGGGGGTAAGCCGAACCCAGCTCCATTTTAATCTGCTCCGCCGTGCGTTCACCGATCAGCAGGTTGTATTTGCGCTTGAGATAGGCGGTGATCGCTTCATCCATCTCGTTTCCCGCCACGCGCACGGACCGGCTGTAAACAATGCCGGAAAGTGAGATCACCGCAATGTCAGTAGTCCCGCCGCCGATATCCACGATCATACTACCCGAGGGCTCCGTGATGGGCAGACCTGCGCCGATGGCCGCCATCATCGCCTGTTCCACCAGGAACACCTCGCTGGCCTTGGCCCTCATCGCCGAATCCTGCACGGCCCGTTTTTCCACTTGCGTGATCTCCGAGGGCACGCCGATCACAATCCGCGGATGGACGAACATCTTGCGGTTGTGGGCCTTCTGAATAAAATAGTTCAGCATCTTTTCCGTCACTTTGAAGTCCGCAATCACGCCGTCTTTGAGCGGGCGAATGGCGACGATGTTGCCTGGCGTGCGGCCGAGCATTTCCTTGGCCTCCCGCCCCACCGCTTCAATCTCACCGTTCACCTTGTTAATCGCTACAATCGACGGCTCGTTCACCACAATCCCTTTGCCCTTCGCGTAGACGAGGGAGTTCGCTGTGCCGAGATCGATCGCCAGATCCGATGAAAACATGCTGAATAATGAACGGATGTTCATTCCCAATGGGGGACTCCTCTTCGAGAAGCTGTGGCGAAAATAGCTGCTGCGCCGCCGTCCAGATATCTTGCTGCGCGGACGGAATTTTTGCGACCTGCAATTCGCGTCTTGCCGGCAAGATGTTAGGGCGCCGCTATGGTGCGCGACGCGAAGAATCTACTCTCGCCTTGTGTTACAAGCCGATGCTTCGCGGAGTTTATCCTGAGCGAAATGCGAAGATTCTTCGCTGCGCTCAGAATGGCAAGCGAAGGGCTCAGCGTGACATTTCATTCGGCGGCAGCTTCTGCCACGCTGCGCCACCCTATTGTTAACTATGTTAGTAATATTGTCAATTGAAACGATTCGCCGCCGTTCTCACTGCCGGTAGGTGGCGCACGCCGTGTCGGTTTCCCAAACCGTTACGGACCGCAGGCGCACGCCGCGCCCTTCGAGTTGCGCAGAGAGGCCGTCGCTCAAATATTTCGCCAGATTTTCCGCCGACGGGTTCAGCGCATCGAAGGGCTTCAGGTCATTGAGAAACTGGTGGTCCATGCGGCTGGCGAGGGAGCGGATTCCGGCCTTCAAGTCGGCAAAATCCACGAGCAGTCCGGCGTCATTGAGTGCGTCTCCCTCGACCGTGACACGGACGCGGTAGTTATGGCCGTGGACGTTCTCACATTTCCCCTTGTAATTGCGCAGGGCGTGCCCCGCCGAAAAAGAATAATCGACTGAGACTTCAAACATGGATCCTTTCCCATTGATGCGGGATTTTACGGCGTGAAGTGGAATCCACAATACGTCATCCTCAGTGGAACTGATCGCGCGCGACTCGGGAGGGTTTAAACCTCGTCCTCCTCGCAGCAGATGAACCTGCGTTCCGCCCCAAGCGTGCTGTGCTGATTCGACTTTAACGCTTGGCAGATCAATCTCACACCCGCCCGCCGGCGACGAGGCTCACAAAATTCCGAGCCTTAATATTTTTGCATGAAACTCTTAACCTCTTCCAGCTTGTTTGTCCGGCGGTATTCCGGCAGGCTTGCCAAAAAGATTTTCCCGTAGGCCTTGTGCACCATGCGGTTATCGAGAAGGGCGAGCACGCCGTGGTCGGACTGGCTGCGGATGAGGCGGCCAAAACCCTGTTTAAGCGCGATTACCGCTTCAGGAATCTGGTATTCAGCAAAGGCATTGCCGCCGTCTTCTTTGATCTGCGCGATGCGGGCCGCCACGACCGGGTCGGACGGGACGGCAAAAGGAAGGCGGTCAATGATCACCGCGCTCAGCTGCTGGCCTTGCACGTCTACGCCTTGCCAGAAGGAGCTTGTGGCGAAAAGGACAGCGTGCGCAGTGGATCGGAATTTCTTGAGCAAAGCGGGGGCGGGAGCGCTCCCCTGGATCATCATCGGGTAGCGCAGTTGGGTTCGCACGCGCTGGAAGACGTCGCGCATCTGCGCATATGAGGTGAACAGCACAAACGCGCGCCCGTGAGTGGCTTTCAGAAGTTGGACAATTTCGGCCGCCGCCTGGCGCTGAAAATCCGCGTCCCGCGGGTCGGGAAGGTGGGCCGGCGTATAGAGCACCGCCTGTTCGTTAAAATCGAAGTGCGACGGGAAAATCCGTTCGCGGGCGTTCTGGATGCCGAGGCGCGATTTGAGGTAATCAAAATTGCCCGCCACGGCGAGTGTGGCCGAGGTCAGGATAACGGTATCCACCTGATCGAATACCCGCTCACGCAGCATGGATGAAACGTCAATTGGCGTGGCCTCCACAAAGATACCGCGCCCGCGCCGCTCCCACCAGTAGACCCGGTTCTTGTCCTTGCCTTCCAGCACCGTCTCAACGTTCCCTCTCAGTTCTTTCGTGCGCCGGACAAGGTTGTTAATTTCCTCCGGCCGGTCCTTCAGTTGGCCCAGTCCGGTTTCGAGCCGCAAAAGCGCGTTGAGCATCGAAGAATAGGCGCCCTGGTTGTGTTCCAGAAATTCGCGCCGGTTTTCAAAGTTGAAGCGCCCTTCCGGCTGGGGAAATAATTCAAAAAAGAGGTCGGAGCGGTGGCGAAGCTCGCCAACCGCGCCGAAGATTTCCGCAGCCTCAACCTTCATCTGCCGCAAAGTGTGTTCAGCGTCTCGCGCCAGTTCTTCCACGCGGTAGCTGCTGATTTGGAGGCCAAAATAGCGCGTGGCGACGTCTTCAATTTCGTGCGCCTCGTCAAAAACCACCACGCTCGATTCGGGAAGCAGGCTCGCGTAGCCGGATTGCTTCAGCGCGAGGTCGGCAAAAAAGAGGTGGTGGTTTACAACAATCACGCCGGATTCCGCGGCGCGCTGGTGCATCAGCGTGATGAAACACCGCTCGAATTGCGGGCATTTCTGGCCGGTGCAGGTCTCGCGCCGAGCGTCAATCCGCGCCCACAGGCCGCTCGCGTCCGGCAGTCCTTCAAGCTCGGCCCGGTCGCCGGTCTCGGTGAAGCCTTCCCACTCCCGGATCTGAGTGTACTCGGTCACTTCGTCCATGCCGTCGAGCGCGGGCTGGCGCTCAATGTCGTACAGTTTTTGCCGGCACAAATAATTCTGCCGGCCCTTCATCAGCGTGGCGCGAACGCCGGGCGCGAGTTTCTGCAAGAACGGAATGTCTTTGTAAAACAACTGTTCCTGCAGGTTTTTTGTGCCGGTGGAGATGATCACGCGCTGGCCGCTGCGCAGAATCGGCACCAGATAGGCCAGCGTCTTGCCCGTGCCCGTGCCGGCCTCCGCGATGAGATGGTGGTGATGCTCGACGCAGGACTCGATCTCCTCCGCCATCTCGAGTTGCGACGGCCGGAACTCGAATTGAGGATGATGCCGGGCCAGCCAACCGCCGTGGCCGAACACCTTGTCCAGCGGGGTCCTCACCGTGTGCGCAGCTTCAGGCATAGTTCCAGAATAGCAATCCCGCTCAAAAAAGCGAGCGTTGCGATCTCGGTCTTGGATTGAGAATTATGAATCGGGGACTCGGACTCACGGCGGCTATCTATGCTTCGCGGCGTCGGCGCCTCATCCCATCGCCGTCTCACCGCGGCCGCAACGCCGCACCTGGCCGGGGGCAAGCGATGGAACCGCGCCCCTTGAACCGGGAAGTGCAATCCGGAATCCGTGATTTCCCGTGTCAGGCGCGGCGATATGCCCGGTGGAAAAGAGCGCGGAGCTTCAAAAGTAATGCGGGATGCAACGGCCGGCCATCACTTCTTCTGCTGCTGAGGCACGTAACCGGGTGGTAGGGCGGCGCCTTCCCCGAAGAAGAAATCTTCCATCTGTTTTTCGATAATTCCCTGCGATTCCTTGGCGGCGGGATTCAGCCGGAACTCATTCAGAACCATTTTGAAGTGTTCCTTCCACATGTCCCACGCCTTTTCGGAGACGTTGTCGTAGATGCGCTGCCCGAGCGCTCCGGGCCAGGGCGCTTCTTCGAGCCCCTGAAGGTCCTTCTGAAATTTAACGCAATGGACGATGTGCTCCGCCATGAGTTCCGCCTCCGCCTCAGATTGGACTGTACAGCCCTAGTTAGTCATTATACAGGAAACCCTGCGAGGGGCATTGGGAACCGCCGCCGCGCTGCGCTATTCCACGGTGACGCTTTTGGCGAGGTTGCGAGGCTTATCCACGTCGCACCCGCGCAGCACCGCGCAATGATAGGCAAAGAGTTGAAGCGGCACCACCGTGAGCAGTGGCATCAGGATGCTGTGGTTGCCGGGCACCTCGATCACCTGGTCCACGAAAGGCCGCAAGCGCGAATTTCCCTCCGTCGTCACCGCTACCACTGGCCCGCCGCGCGCGCGGATTTCCTGAATGTTGGATACAATCTTCTCATATGAACTGTCGTCCGGCGCAAGCGCCATGGTCGGGAATGACGAATCGATGAGCGCAATGGGGCCGTGCTTCATCTCTCCTGCTGCGTATCCCTCGGCGTGAATGTAGGAAACCTCCTTCAGCTTAAGAGCGCCTTCGAGCGCCAGCGGGTATTGGTACTTGCGCCCGATATAGAGGAAATGGATGGCGCTGCAATAAATTTGCGCAAGCTCGTGGATGTGGTCCGCCTTTTCCAGCACGCCCCGCATCTGGTCTGGGATTCTTTCGAGGCCGCGCAGCAGCTTTTCTCCCTCCTCGTAGGAGAGGTCGCGGCTTCTTCCCAGCCGAAGCGCCATAAGAACCAACAGCGTGAGCTGCGTGGTGAATGATTTTGTGGAGGCCACTCCGATTTCAATGCCGGCGTGGGCGTAAACGCCCGCATCCGTCTCACGCGCGATGGTGCTTCCCACCACGTTCACCAGCCCCAGCACCAGCGCCCCCTTCCGCTTGGCCTCGCGCAGCGCCGCCAGCGTGTCGGCCGTCTCACCCGATTGGCTGATCGCCAGCACGACCGTGTTCTCCCTGATATTCAGCTTACGGTAGCGGAATTCGGACGCGAGCTCGGTTTCAACCGTCAGGCCGGTGAGCGTCTCAAAGACATAGCGCGCGTAAAGCCCGGCGTAGTAGGACGTGCCGCAGCTCACGATGATCAGGTGGCGCGCCCTCTCCAGGCGTCCCATGACGGATTCAATTCCGCCCAGCTTGGCGACACCTTCGGAATGATTGAGCCGCCCCCGCAGCGCGTTTTCCACCGCTTCGGGCTGCTCGAAAATTTCCTTCAACATGAAGTGAGGATAACTCCCGCGGTCGATGGCCTCCGCGCTCCCTTCGAGAGCCTGTGCCGGACGGCTTACGCTGCGGTTGTCGAGCGTCTTAATCCAGAAGCGGCCGGGCTCGATGCGGGCCACCTCGTTGTCCTCGAGATAGACCACTTGGTCAGTGTGTTGGGCCAGCGCCGAGGCGTCCGACGCGGCAAGTGATTCTCCGTCGCCAACGCCAAGCACGATTGGGCTGCCGCGCCGCGCCACGATGATTTGCTGCGGATGGTTCGCGTGAATCACCGCCAAGCCGTACGTCCCCTGCACCCCCTGCAAGGCGCGCATGACCGCGCCCTCCAGATCGCCCTGGTAAAAACTCTCGATCAGGTGGGTGAGCACCTCGGTGTCCGTCTCGGTGCGAAACGTGTGGCCTGCCGCGGCGAGCTCTTTCTTCAGCAACAGATAATTTTCGATGATCCCGTTGTGTGCGAGGAATAGATTGCCCGTGCAGTCGGTGTGCGGATGGGCGTTCGCCTCCGTGGGTTTACCGTGCGTTGCCCAGCGGGTGTGTGCGATCCCCACACCGCCGCGGGGCTGCAGGTCTTTTACCCGCGACTCGAGCGCTGCTACCTTTCCCACCGTCTTCGCCAGAAAAGGTTTCGCGCCCAGGATGGCCATGCCACTCGAGTCGTATCCCCGGTATTCGAGCCTCTTCAAGCCTTCCAGCAGGATGCCGCAGGCGCTTTGGTTTCCGGCGTAACCCACGATGCCACACATGCAGCAAGCCTACCGGGTAAGTGTGGAACGGTCAAGCGTGCGAATGGCGCGACAGATACCCAGCTACCCAAGCCAGCGAGGGTCGTGCGTTGTAGCGGCGGCCTCTGGCCGCCGGTTTTTAATTGCTAAGACCGGCGGCCAGAAGCCGCCGCTACAGAATCGAACGCGGTTGACTTACGTCGTCAAGCCTGCAAGGTCACTCAGGGATGGCGGGGGCATTCCGCAGATTCGCGTATCGGCGCCATCTGGGGGGGAAAAGGCCGGTCCGAAGTGCTATCCTATGTGCAGAGTGAGATCGAACTCAAGGAGATCTGAAAAAAATGAAGACGCGGTATTTGATGACCGGATTACTTATTTCCCTTCTGGCGTTGGTTTCAGCAGGCTGCAGAACAAGCCCCGCCGAATGGAGCGGGAGGATGCCCAATGAGCGAGGGACACACGTAAAGCCATACGACTTCAACCAGCCGGAACAGCAGACGGAGAACGAAGCGGCGCGGCCAATCGGTTTCACGCTCGCGATGAAGCTCGCACGCTCGTCGGTAGCCCAGCCGGACGTTCCCTTCAACCAGGCTGACAGGCTCTCGGCCCCTCCGCTGCGCGCATCGGCGGTCGCGCTTCGCAGCCTTGCCGGTAAGGTTCTTCACCGCATTCCGTTTGCCGGAAGCGAGTAGCCGCGGTCAAGCCGCCTGATTCCGGCTGCCCAATCGACCGCGGGCGAACGACAGGAAAAATCCCGCGGGCAGGAAACCGCGTAGTGCACCTGTCCGTATCAATGCGCCACCCGCGGCGCGCTTATTTCACTTTCATCTTCTGCAGAATATCTCCGAGCGCCTTTAATTCCTCACCGTAGCCGCTCCAATTGCCTTGGCGCAGGTCCTGCTGGGCTTGCTCGTAGTGTTGGTTCGCCTGGCCGATCAAAGCCTGTACGTCCGGCGGAATGCCCGTCGCCTTCGCCGCGGACGGGCTGGGCGCGGTGGCCGATGCCGTGGAGACGGGAGCTGCGGCGCCGGCCGATCCCCCAAAAATCGTGTCAAGGGCCTCGCCCAGCGTCGGTGACATCACCACGTGGTCCGAATAAGCCACGATCACCCGCTTCAATTCCGGGAGAGAGGCGCCCGCCTGCGCGGCAAGGTAAAGAGGCTCCACGTACAGCACAGCGTTCTGCACGGGGACCACAAGAAGCGTGCCGCGCACTACCTTCGAGCCGCCCTGGTCCCATAGTGTTAGCTGCTGAGAGATGGTGGTGTTCTGATTTATGCGCGACTGGATCTGTTCCGGGCCGTAGATCAGTTTTTCCTTGGGGAACGTAAACACGAGCACTTTGCCGTAGTCGGGGCCGTCGCACCGCGCCGCCATCCAGGCGATCATATTGTTTTTGCGCGCGGGAGTGAAGGGAACCATCAGGATAAATTCTTCCGTCGTGCCCACCTCGGGAAGTTTCATGATCGTGTAGTAAGGATTAAGGGGCGTGACTTCGCTGTTGACCACGCGGCTGGCCACACGCCACAGGTCCTCTTTACTGTAGAAGACGCGCGGGTCGGTCATGTGAAACACCGCGTATTTTGCCGCCTGAATGGCGAAAAAATCCTGCGGATAGCGGATGTGGGCGCGCAGGTCCGCGGGCATTTCAGAAAGCGGGTGAAACACACCAGGGAAGATGCGCGCGTAAGCCTGAATCAAGGGGTCCGTGGGGTCGCTGACGTAGAAGCGCACCTGCCCATCGTAGGCGTTGATGGTGACTTTTACCGAATTGCGGATGTAGTTGCCGACGCCGGAGGTCGGATCGGAATAGGGATACTGGCTTGAAGTGGTGTACGCGTCCAGGATCCAATGCAGCGTGCCGTCTTGCGCGACCACAAGATAGGGATGGCTGTCGAAAGAGAGAAAGGGCGCCAGCCTTCCGGCGCGGTCGAGGATGCGGCGGTAGATCATAATGCGGCTTGACGGTTGAATGTAGCCCGAAAGCAGTATGTTGACATCCGTGAAGTGAATGGAGAAAAGGAGCCGGCGCCAGAAGCTGCTGATCTGAATGCCGCCCGAGCCTTGATACACACTGTAAACGTTGTCTTCGCCCGATGGGTAGTCGAACTCCTTGGCGTGCGACTTCACGATGCAAAAGTTATTGGAGAGCTCGCCGTAGTAAATCTGCGGCCGAGTGACCTTCAGCGGGATATCGGAAACGGGAGGAATATTCTTGATAAACAGCACGGGCAAACCATCCGGCGTGGATTCGTTCACCGGACCCATGCAAAGCCCGAACCCGTGCGTGTAAATCAAGTGCTGATTCACCCAATTCGGGTCCGGGAGGCTGTTGGTATTGAGCTCGCGCGCCGAAAGCGAGACTTGGCGAAGGTTAGAATTAATGGTGTAGCGGTCATTATAGACGCGCACAAAGTCGTAGTAGGTGCGGATTTCCTGTAATTGCGCGAAAGTGGTGAGCAGCGGCTGGTGGTCCCACAGCCGGATGTTCCGCATGGTGGCTTCGTTCTGCTGGATGGAAGCGGGCGTCAGGTCCTGGATGTCGGGGAAATTGCGCTCGTCAAAGCGATCGAGCGCATAGGCCCGGCGGGTGAATTCGATGCCGCGGGCGATATACGGTTCTTCTTTCTCCAGTTCGTTCGGCGCCACAATATATTTCTGGATGATCGCCGGATAGATGGCGCCCCCCACGATGGCCACCACAATGACCGCGCCAATCGCCACCAGCGCAGGCTGGATGCGTCCGAGCTGCGCACAGGCAAAAAACGCCAACGCCGTAATCACGCAAAGCACCAGCAGGATCCACAGCACCGGGAGGGCCGCGTGCATGTCCGTGTATCCGGCGCCGTATACCAGGCCGCGCGGTGAATAGACGAGGTTATACATGCCCAGCCGCGCCCGATACGCGAACAGAAGGAAGAAAAGTCCGCCTAGTACGCAAAGGTGGGCGCGCGCGCCCCGCACCATGGAGACGCCCGTGGGCGAAATCCACACGCCTCCGTCGATGAAGTAGAGAAATCCCGCAGTCAGAATGCAGACGATCAAGAGCGCCAAGCCAAAGTGATAGAGGAAGAAAATAAAGGGCAGCTTGAACATATAAAAGCTCAGGTTAATGCCGAATATCGGGTCGCTGTGCGCCATATGAACAGGATGGGCGAATAAAAGATAATCGAACCAATGCGTGGTCGCCCATTCGCCCACAAAATAACCCGCCAGCAAAACGCTGAACCAGACCAAACCGCGAAACAGGCTGTTAAAGCGGTCGAGCGCCGGAAACTCCACCACCTGGCTGAAGACGTGATATCCGGAGCGATGGCCCACCGAGCGCGCAATCCAGAGATTCACCCCGGCGAGCACGATAAAGCCGATGCCGCAATACCCGCTCAGGCCCACCTGGGCGCGGAGTGTGGTGAGGTAAATCTCGCGGAACCCTTCGTGGCTGAACCACAGCCAGTCAACCAGCAGGCCAATGCCATCCGAAAACAATGGCGCGAAAACCAGTAAAAATAGAATGAGCGCGGCAAACCAGCGCGCAAGACGGTCCTGACTCATACGATTTCTCCGCCCGTATCTTTTCACAGGTGAGGGCAAGTGTCAAAAAAAA
>JBOGJT010000011.1:0-41610 GCA_050745065.1 Terriglobia bacterium | reverse complement strand
GCGAGCACCAACAGCTTCAGGAATAATCTGGATTAACGCGCTGCTGAAAAATTCCGCAAATGTGCGTCGCATAGCGAACGGCAGCCCGCAGGCGCCCCCGGCTCGGCGATCACGTTACTTCTCCAGGTAGTAGTCGATGGTCGTGACCACCCGGACTTTTTCCATGATGCCGCTGTTCGATTGACTGCCTGCGTAGCCAGATGAGGAGCTGCTATCCGCCGAGGTAATGGTAAAGAGTCCTTGCGATGCCAGACGGATGCCTCCGACTTTGCTTTTGGAGTCGGCGGCGAAGCGTTCAGCAACAACGCGGGCGTTGCGGGTGGCCTCGGTGATCATCTCCGGTTTAATGGCGTTCAATCCGGTGAAAAGATAGGAGACGGCGCCGCTGCCGGGGCCATAGCTCGGGTCCGCCCCCAGCACCACTCCGCGAGCGATCAGCTCACTGGTTTTTTGCACGGCCGCGGCAACTTGATCCACATTCTTTGACCGCACCCAGATGCGCTGCTCCACGATAAACCGGTTCGGGCGGTTCGGCGTGCCGAATTGGTTTGCCTGCGTGTCGATAACACTCGGTTGACCCAGGCTGATCTCCGCCTTGGGAATTCCCTGCTGCGCGAGAAAGTCCAACACCGCCTGGCGGTCTTGCTCACTCCTGGCAAACGTGGCTTTCAGGTCGTTGCCAGCCTCACGGAACGGAAGCGGCCAGATGGCGAGATCTGCTTTGACGGTTCGTTCCGCCAAGCCGCGCACGGCCACGTAACGGTCTGCCATCCGGACGTCGCGTATCTCGGCGCCGAGGATCCAGGTGCCTATTATGAATCCAAGCGCAAGGACAACGCTTGCGGCAATGGAAATCCGGCGCGGTTCGTCAGTCGTAGCGGTCACCGTCTCGCCCACGATGTTGATGGAGTGAAAGTGAGAAGTCAAGTGACGAATCTCTTGCGGCTGCGGCAACGATCCGCCCGGATCAAGAGGGCGTAGCGCAAGGATCGCCGGGCCTTACGATCCGGATGAAATGGTCTGACATGCTGAAGGGGGCAAGCGGCAGCCGGCACTTGGGCATGTGGCACGTTACGCAACGCCGCGTGGCGACGGGGCACGCCTTGGCGATGCGTCTTGCCCTGCCGAACTGAGACACTGTGAGAGAACCCCCTTTGATCCCATGGCATGAAAGGCAAGCGGAGTCATAATCCGCGGCGTTCCTGCGAAGCGCTTGATGCGGGTTATGGCAGGTGACGCAGGTGATGCGCCGGGTCATGATCCAGCACTCGCTCATTTCCAAGCGATACGGTTCGTAGTGCACAGTGTCGAGCCCGTGCAAGCCTTCGGAAGTCACCAGCAGCGACGTGCGGTGGCACGCGCCGCAAAAATTTACGAGTTCGGCAGGCGGGAGCTTTGCCGGATTGAAGATCAGCGCCGCCGTGCGTTTGCCGCCCTTCCTGGGAGCGCTCATCGCCGCGGTGTGTTTCGCCCCCGGACCGTGGCAGGCTTCGCAGCTTACACCCTCAGTCATATGCTTCACGTCGAGATCGTTACTCGTGACCGCGGCAGTGCTGTGGCAAGAGATGCACTCCCGCGCAGTCGTGGGCGTCAATACCAGCCCGAAAGCCTCGGCGGGGGTTGGAGGGATCGCGGGTTCAAGACCCGCCACCAGACTCAGTTCGTCCTGGGCGGGATAGTACGCAACCTCTGCTTGGTAGTAGGTTTTATTCGCGCGGAACACAAAGCCTTGGCCGACCACCCCGGTGCCGTAAGCCCAAAGCAGTGGGACGGACAGCGTGTGTTCGCCATCGGTCATCGAGTAGATTGCCCGCGCGCCTTCAAGATCGATGCGGTACGTGTAAGGCCCGCGCTGGTAGCTCAGGTGCGGATGCGCCAGCAGCAGCTTGCTATCGGCGGCCGGCGTCAGCGCGTGGGCCATCTGCGAGCCTTCCCACGCCGCGGCTTCCGTGGCGTGGCACGACGCGCAAGCGTGCTCTCCCACGTAAGCGCTACGCGCCGCCGAGCCTTCATTGGGCCACCATCCCTTCGGATGAGGTTGCGCCTGCTCCGGCTGTGTGTCGGTCACGGTCTGCGAGCGCGCTAGCCGGCAGAACGCCGGGAGCAGGAGGAGAGGCAGAAGAAGCGCGGCAGTCCGCGGGCGCTGGATGTGACGGGACGCGCTCGTCATAGCTTTGCGAAGCGATGCTAACACGCAGGAGACACCGTGTAAATCGAGATGCCTCCTTTGAGGAGTCGGCCGCATCCAATGCCCTATGGACAGGCGACAATTCTTGATTGGGGCAGTCGCAGGAGGCATCAGCCTGGCGGGATACGTTGCGACGACCGGCTACATGAAAAGTTTGGCGGACCCCGCCTGGGATTTATCCGTAAAGCGATACCAGCAATATGGTCCGGCGGCTGCCCTGCAGGCGATCACGCCCAATGATAACTTCTACGTCACCACCAAGGGTGGCACGCCGCGCGTAGACGCTGCTTCTTGGAGCTTGAAGATTGACGGCTTGGTGGCAAATCCTTTTGAGCTGAATTACGGCCAGGTGCTCGCCGAGCCGCGCATCGAGCAGGAAATGACGCTCGAGTGTATTTCCAACACCATAGGCGGCCACGACATCGGCAATGCGCGATGGACGGGGACACCGCTCAAGCCGCTGATCGAGCGTGCGCGGCCTACATCCAAGGCTACGCATGCCATTATCTACGCCGCCGATGACTATTCCACAGGGCATCCCATCGAGCGCATATGGAATAACACCAATTTCCTATCCTACCGAATGAACGGCGTGGATCTGCCACCGGAACACGGCTATCCCATGCGAGTGTTTATTCCCGGCAAGTTTGGTATGAAGCAGCCGAAGTGGATCACGCGAATCATATTCACGGATCGCCCGTATATGGGCTTCTGGGAAAGCCGCGGCTGGACCAATGACGCCGAGCGGTGGGCCCAGGCCCGCTTCACCGATCCTCAGGACGGTGCAAGGGTGAGCGGGCCCAACCTCACGCTGTACGGCTATGCAGTGGGAAACCTCGACGGGATCAAAGCCGTCCAGCTCAGCTTTGACAATGGCAGAACGTGGCAAGACGCTGACATCTATAGCAATCCCTCGCCGCTTGTGTGGTCTTTCTGGAAATTTGAGTGGATCACGGCGAGGCGAGGAAGGCGCCAAATCCGTGCACGCGCGATCGACGGAAAAGGCCGGGTGGAAGGAGCGGACCCGAAAGGCATTTATCCCAACGGGGCAACGGGATTACAGGAAATTGGAATTGATGCGATTTAATCATTGATTCATTTGTTGATTGAATCAATGAATCAATGAGCCAATAAACCAATCCCCCTCAATTAAACTTTCCGCTGTAATTTGTCGGCGGGCTCAGCGCGTTCGACGTGTTGCAACTCGTGTCCTGGGTCGGGTCGCAGCAGGGCGGAACGTTCTCGCCGTAACCGCATGCCCATCCGCTGAAATTTGTAAGATCGTAAATCCCTACTAGAGGCAACGCAATAACGTTGTACTGGCCGGGTGGAACGCCCGCGATGCTGTATGAGCCACCCGTGTTGGTAATGGCGTCGGTAACGGCGTTGCCGGAATTCGCGTCGATGACTACCACGTGCGCGCCAAAGATGCCGGCGGAGCTCAACGAAACCGATCCCGCAAGAGTGCCCGTGATGTTGGCGAAGTTTGAGGACGGATAGATCGAGCCCATGCCGATGGCGTCATCCACGGAAAGGACGCGCGTCGGGACTCCGCCGGCATCCCCGTAAGCGAACATAATGGCGTTGGCCAAGCCGCTGTGATCCATCCCCAGCAGATGGCCGATCTCGTGGGTGGCAATCTCCTGCAGGTCAAAATCGTTTGCGGGCGTTGTTGAGGCGGTAGAAAATGTGTCAGCCGGATTAAATTCGATATCCGAATCGACGATGCAGGAGGCGAGAGGGCAGGTATAACTTTTGCTCGGAGTGGCGGAATTGAAACAAAAATAAGTGTTGGGTGGGGTTTGCGGCGGGCAATTGGGCCCGGCCACCGTACAACCAAGACTAGTGAGGAGCGAGGTAAACGCAATGGTGCCGGTCGAGAAATCGCTCGTTGTAGGATCGGTGAAGCCAATCACATTCTGGCAGTCACCGGCGTTAGGAGAGCTTGGTGGACTAGAGATCGTCACCGGACCCTGAATATTAACGTTGACCAGTGTCTGGCCTCCCAGGCTCGCCTGCGCCCAGGAGGTGAACGCCGTCTCTACAGCCTGCTGATAGCTGGGGCCGCCCGTTTGATCCACGTTGGAGCCGGGCGCTGGGCCGAAACCCCAGGCTACGGTATTCTGGCAGGGCGCGCCGCTATTGAAGTTTCCGTTGCACCATCTCGTCGTAACCGGTCCGTTCACGTCATCCTGCTCGTGATTGTAGGCAAACAAAAGAATGGCCGTGGAAGTTAGAATCGCAAGCGCGGCGAAAAGTGGCCAACGCGCGCGCAGGCTACGACTGCGGATATTCAGGTTCATAGATCAACACCTCTTTGTGCCTTGCCTCTCACTGTCACTTCGTCATCAGTATCAAGTGCTCACCTTGCAATTCCGAAATGCCGGCCGCATGGTTGATGGCCGAAATGCGCGCCTGGCTCCCGCGGATCGAAACCGCCGTCCAGTGAAGGGTCCACCGTCCGCCCAATTCCTGACCCCACCCATCCACAAGGCTGCCCACCGGGACCACCACGTGTTGGTTGGGATAGAGCTCGGCCGTAGTCTCGGCCTCCAATTGGACGCGCCCCGCCCCGTCAAAGGAAACGGAGCGAATCGTAACCGGGATGGCCGTTCCATGCGGGATAACAATAGGGCTAGCCGCGGCGCTTGAGACCTTTTGCTGGAATTCGGTCAAAGGCACGGTTGCGGGAAGGGTTGTTGATGACGCTCCGGTCCCTGAGCCGGTCCCCTGCCGGTAAAAGATGTTGCCCATCGGGTTGATCACGCGCTCCTGGTGCGTCTGTTGGTCCTGATAGATGCGGTAGGCGCCTTCCCTCATGCCGACCAACAGGAAGTGGGCGGGGTTGGCCGCACCGTGCTGGAGGAACAACTCATAGCGCGCCTGCGGATAGAAGCGCTCCGTGCCTGGGACGATTAAGTGCATGTGGCCTACGGTCCCCCCCATCTGTTCGACCACAATCTGCGCGGGCGTGTTGCCCTTCACGTTCTGGTCCACGGCGATGGTCGTCAGGGTTACGATCTCCGTGTGCGTGGCGTTCCATTGCGTTACCTGGCCCACAACGTGGCCTTGCACCACGGCGATCGAGGCCTGGGTCAACTGATCAAGGCTCAACCGAACCAGGCTGGTGGCCGAAGCGCGCAGCGCCACCACGCATCCTGCAAGTACCACAAAGCACGCGAGACGAGTTTTCATATTAGCTTCCGGGAGCGATCAGGATTCCGCCCGGATAAATCGAGATTTCGCCGGCCGGGTTTGTCACGATGAGATTGCGCGGTCCAGGGGCTGCGCTAGAAGTAATGACAATGTTGAAGTTGACGGCGGGCGTGACGGGAGGCGTGGTTTGCGTAAAATCGGTGACCAGCGGCTGTGTTACTGTGACGCCTCCACCCGTCACCTCATAAAACGTCCCGGCCACCAAGCCGTTGCCGACTACGAAAAGGTTCACTGTACTTCCTGCATTTGCAATCACGGTTGAGCTTCCGGCGGACGTTGCCTCGCCGCTCGTGCTCCCGCCAATATCCTGAAGCTGGAGCGAGGGTGGATTGAAGGAAGGCACGCTGATATTCACGCCGGAAGTCACCGCCCCGGCGGTCACCGTAACCGCCGTGGGGCTGATTGCGGGAACGACAAAGAAAGTCATTGCGGACGAGTTGCTGCTGCCACTTTGGACCGTCACCTGGAACCCTCCCGCAGGGCTGGGCGACGAAATGGCGCTGGTGGGAATTTGAGCGGTCAACTCCTGGCTGTTCACAACAGTGGTTGTCTCGGCAGCGCCGTTAAAAACGATCTGGTTGCCTGAGCTGAACCCGGAGCCGTTCGCCGTCAACGTGAAGGCCGGGCCACTCTGCATGGCGACGATGGGGCTGATGCTGGCGAGCGTGACCGGACCAGCTCCCCCTCCGCCGCCAGGAGGCGTTGGTCCGCTGCCCCCGCCACCTCCTCCGCTTCCGCACTGAAGGGTGAAAGCGGCCACGCCAACGAACAGCAAAATGGCGAAAATCTTTACCCTCTTTCCGCTCTTCATCGGTCAAAGCTCCCCGGTTTCATCGTCGCGCGAGGTGGCGCCGCGTACCTGGCAGACGGTTTGAAGCGCCCGGCGGCCATTGCGTTGCCTTACTCATACCGTAACACGGCACTGAAAAACTACCCGTTACAGTCATTCTGAGCACAGCCTCGAAGCTGGCTCGAAGCGCGGTGTGTGCGGGAGGTGTGTCAAAGTTGTTAGGTGAAACGGCGTTGTCTGTGCGCGGGGGTTTCTACCTGCACGGTCGCGCCGCCGCGGATCACCCACCTCGGCATCCCACCCGACCTAACCTTTATACCACAAACAGGGGGTATCTAAAAGATGTATATCTTAGTCATCATAATCCCTGTATCGCAACGTAGGTCGAGCCTTTCGAGAAAACATGTTGCCCTCATGGCGGGCGATATGATACTGCAAGTAGTCTGGCTTACGGCGCGTATGTCCGGCGGCGGGGCGAGCTTCATACAGGAGAACCGGATCATGAGAATGCCCAGGTCGTCATCCGCATTTCTATTGCTCGGGCTGACGGTGGCGCTTCTTGCGCCCCTGACGGTCCGAGGGGCTACCGCCGCCCAGCCGCCGGACGCGTTTGCCAATCTCAAGTTTCGCAACCTAGGCCCGGCGGTGGCGGGCGGGCGGGTAACGGCGGTTGTGGGTGTTCCGGGCAACCCTGAAATTTATTACGTAGGTGCAGCCGCGGGAGGGGTGTTCAAGACCACCGACGGAGGCGCCACGTGGAAAGCGATATTCACCAAAGAGGGCACTGCCTCGATCGGCGCCATTGCTATTGCGCCTTCGAATCCTAACTTCGTTTGGGTGGGCACCGGCGAAGCCAACATCCGGAACGACGTCATCGACGGCGCTGGAATCTACTTTTCCTCTGACGCGGGCCACAGCTGGAAATTGATGGGACTCAGCGGCGCGGGGCAGATTTCGAGTGTGATCGTCGATCCGTCCAACCCGGACGTCGTCTTCGTAGGCGTTTTGGGCCACGCTTGGGCGCCCAACTCAGACCGCGGCGTCTTCCGCACCACCGATGGCGGGAAAACGTGGAACAAGGTTCTGTTCGTCAATGCCGGAACCGGGGTTTCCGATCTGGTGATGGAACCGGGAAATCCCGCAGTGCTCTTTGCCGGAATGTGGGAGGCGAGGCGCTACCCTTGGACCATGGTCAATGGCGGCGCCAGCAGCGGAATCTATCGCTCGACCGACGGCGGCGACACCTGGAGCAAGCTCACCAAAGGCTTGCCCACCGGAGACGTCGGCCGCATCGCGCTGGCCGTGGCGCCGTCAAACCCCAACCATCTCTACGCGCTGGTCACGACGAAAAATGGCCTGCTTTATCAATCCGCAGATATGGGCGACACATGGACCGAAGTCGGCAACAACCACGCGCTCGACGTGCGGCCGTTCTATTTCTCCCGGCTGACCGTCTCTCCCACGGATGAGAACAAGGTGTATTTTGTCTCGTTCTATCTGATGGAGTCCGATGACGGCGGCAAGACAGCTCATCCGATTGACCGCGGCGTTCACGTGGATCACCACGCCATCTGGATCGACTCCAAAAATCCCCAACGCATCGCCGAGGGCACCGACGGCGGTTTTTTCCTTTCCTTGAGTGGGGGGAAAACGTGGCGTTTCCTCGACGACCTTCCCATCGAGCAGTTCTACCAGGTAGCGGTCGATTCGGCGCGGCCTTTCACGGTATGCGGCGGCTTGCAGGATAATGCCGCGTGGTGCGGAATCTCCACGGATCTTGGCCGCCACGGCGTGACCGGGGCCACGTGGTACACCGTGCAGGGGGGCGACGGCGAATACGCGGTGCCTGCTCCAAGCGACCCCAGCATCATCTACGCCGATGCGCAGGAAGGGTATATCAACCGCGTTGACCGCAAGACCCATCAGTCTCCCTTTATCCGCCCCTACCTGAACTCCGCCGAGAGGACGAAACCCGCCGACTTGAAATACCGCTTCAATTGGACTTCACCTATCGCCGTCTCCGCGACCGATGCAAACGAGGTTTACCTGGGCGCAAATGTATTGTTCAAGTCCACGGATGGTGGAAAGAACTGGTCGGTAATCAGCCCGGACCTCACGCGGAATGACAAGACGAAGCAGCAGATCGCCGGCGGCCCCATCCTGCACGACATTAGCAGCGCGGAAAACTATGACACGATCCTTTCGATCACGATCGCTCCAACCGATCCCAAAGTGATATGGGTGGGAACCGACGACGGCCTCGTTCAGGTCACACGCGACGGCGGCCAATCCTGGACCAACACGACCGCCAACATTCCGGGCGCGCCGCAGTGGGCTCGCGTCTATCAAATCGGCGTTTCTCCTTTTGATGCAGGGACAGCTTTTGTGGCTTTTGATGCCCACATGTTGGATGACCGCCATCCTTACGTTTACAAGACCAGCGATTACGGCCAGACGTGGCAGAAGATCGTCACAGGTCTACCCGGCGACGTCCCCGTTTACGTGGTTCGTGAGGATCCCAATCAGCGCGGCCTGTTGATCGCCGGGGCGGATACCGGCCTGTTTTATTCCAACGATGACGGCAGCCATTGGGCTCGCCTGAAGGCGAACTTTCCGGTGGCGCCCGTGTTCGATCTGAAGTTCATCAAGCACTCGCGTGATCTTGTTGTGGCAACCCACGGGCGCGGTATCTTTGTATTCGACAACATTCGTCCCGTGGAAGAATTCGATCCTTCCGTGGCCTCAAGCGCGTTTCACCTTTTCACCCTAGGGCCAGCCACAATGTTCCATCACTGGGCAAGTAATGAGGGGCAGAAGACGGGATACGTTGCGCCGAATGCGCCGAACGGCGTGGTCATCGATTATTTCCTGAAGTCCGGGATCAAAGCCACGACGAAGCGGATGGCGGCGCACGAAACCCCGGTGAAGATTGTCATCACGGACGCGAACGGCAACGCCGTCGCCACGCAGTATGGTCCATCAAAGACGGGTATCAACCGCTTTGTGTGGAACATGCGCTACGACAGCCCGGTGAAATTACGGTTCGAGAAGACGCCGCCGCCGCCCAAGCCGGCCATGGTCAACGTCAGCCACGGGCCGCGCGTGGTTCCCGGAACCTACCATATCGCGGTCACGGTTAACGGGCAGACTCAGCAACAGACGACGCTCTTGGCGCCGGATCCGAATTTGCAAGTTCCCGCGGCTGACTTTGCGGCGCAAGCGCGCGCCGCACTTGAGGTGCGAAATGAGTCGAGCGCGCTCAACGAAATGATTAATCGAATTGACGCGATGCAAAGCCAGCTTAAGGACTTTGAGAGCGGCGTCGCAGCCCACCATGACTCCCGGTTCACGGCAAAGTATGCATCCATTTTGAGCCAGGCCAGCGCGCTTGGCGCAAAGCTTGAAGCCGCGAAACAACGCGTTTGGAACACCGCGCAGCAGCACAACGTGGAGGAGGACGACATCCACGGATTGGAAGACCTGCACAGCCAGTTCGCTGACCTTTCGTCCAATTTGAGCGATCCTTACGGCGAACCGCCTACTCCGCTTTTGCTCGCGCAAATGGCCGGGCTTCACGCGAAGCTCGAACAGCAGCTCAAGGACTTCAACACCCTGCTCTCGACTGGCGTTGCGGCTTATAACGAATCCGCCCACGCCGTGGGCGCGCCCACGCTCTTCGCACCTGGCCCGGTCGCGGTGAGAGCGGCAGCGTTCTAGCGGCGGCGCTTGCCGCTTTCGTGAATAGGTCATTGAAAAACGCTCTGCAATCGTCATTCTGAGCGAAGCGAAAAATCTGCTTTCGTTTTTGAATCAACTTACGAGATTCTTCGTTGCCTTCGGCTCCTCAGAATTACACCGTTTCAGAGCGTGGAGATGTTCAGCTAATCTGGAGGAAGTGCGATGGCAATCTTTCATCGAGCTATCACGAAGCGGTTTGCGGTTTGGACCATAGCCGCCATTTGCATTACCGTGTGCGCGGGTGGTTTTCTCATCGCAGCACCGGGGGCGCCGCAGGCGGCGGGAGCCGCGCCTGCGATCAGACCGCGCGATTACGCCGCCATGCGATGGCGTCTGATCGGTCCATTTCGCGGCGGCCGCGCCATTGCCGTGGCTGGGGTCGCGGGTGATCCGAACCTGTTTTATTTTGGCGGCGTGGACGGCGGCGTGTGGAAAACCACCGACGCGGGCCGCGTCTGGCGGCCATTGTGGACGCACGAGCCGGTAGCTTCGATTGGCGCGCTCGCGGTGGCGCCCTCCGACCCCAAGATTATTTATGCCGGCACGGGCGAGGCTGATATACGCAGTGACATTTCCATGGGCGACGGAGTTTACAAGTCCGTGGACGCGGGAAAAACCTGGCGTAACGTCGGATTGCAGGGCACGCGCCACATTGGCAAAATCCTAGTTGACCCGAAAAACGCCAACGTCGTCCTTGTGGCAGCGCTGGGCCACGCTTACGGCCCCAATCCTGAGCGAGGTGTTTTCCGGTCCACGGACGGCGGTCATACCTGGGAAAAGGTTCTTTACAAAGACGAGAACACCGGCGCTATCGATCTCTGTTTTGATCCCGCCAACTCCCAAGTGGTGTACGCAGCGCTCTATAGCGCCCATCGGGTTCCGTGGAGCACCTACGCGCCCGCCGAAGGTCCCGGCAGCGGCATCTACAAGTCAAGCAACGGAGGCGTTACGTGGACGCGCCTGGCGGGGATCAAAGGCACGGCCGGCCGCGGCCTTCCCACCGGCCCAATGGGCCGCATCGGCCTAGCCGTAGGCTATGGAAAAGACGGCAGCCGCGTCTACGCGCTGATTGAGGCTCGGAAGCAGGGCGGCCTTTATCGCTCAGACGACGCGGGGGTAACGTGGCGCCGCGTAAGCAAGGACCCCCGCATCACCGAACGCGGATGGTACTTCGGTAATGTGATCGTCGATCCTCATGAGGCCGACATCGTCTACGTCGCCGACGTGAGTCTTTACCGCTCAACCGACGGCGGCCGCACGTTCACGGCGTTTAAGGGAGCGCCAGGCGGCGACGATTACCATGCGCTGTGGATTGACCCCATGAATTCCCACCGCATGGTTCTCTGCAGCGATCAGGGCACAGTGGTCACCGTGGATGGCGGCAAAACGTGGACCAGTTGGTACAATCAGGCCACAGGGCAGTTCTACCACGTAACCGTAGACAACCAATTCCCCTTCCGCGTTTATGGCGCACAGCAGGATAGCGGCTCCGCCTCGGTGGCCAGCCGCGGCGACGACGGCCAAATCACCGTGCGCGATTGGCATCCCGTGGGCGCGGGCGAAAGCGGCTACATCGCGCCGGACCCTTCCGACCCCGCGATTGTTTACGGCGGCGACACCTACGGCGAGCTGCATCGCTATGACGGGCATACCGGGCAGGTGGAGAACATTTCGCCCGCGCCGTTCATGCGCTCGCTGGCAGGCGATATTTCGCGGTCCAAGTTGCGCTTTACCTGGACTTCACCTCTGGTATTTTCGCCGCAAGATCCGCGCACTCTCTATTTCGGCGCGCAGATGCTGCTGATGACAACGGACCGCGGAAACAACTGGACGCCGATCAGCCCGGACCTTACGGTGCGGCCAGGGGGTGCAGGGCCGCACCGGGGCGTCATCTATACGATTGCGCCATCGCCAGTGCGCGCGGGTGAAATCTGGGTGGGCACGGATAACGGATTGATCCAACTCACCAACGATGGCGGGAAAACCTGGCAGGACGTAACCCCACACGGCTTACCCGCATGGAGTAAAATCAGCCTGATCGAGGCGTCGCACTTTGACGCGAGCACGGCCTACGCCGCCGTTGACCGCCACCGCCTGGGCGATCTCGCGCCGCATATTTACCGCACGCAGGACGCGGGTAAGACGTGGACATCGATCACGAGCGGCATTGACGCGCCGGCCTACGTTCACGCGGTACGCGAAGACCCGGTGCGCAAGGGACTGCTCTATGCCGGGACCGAGACCGGCGTTTACGTATCCTTCGACGACGGGGATCACTGGCATTCTTTGCAGCTCAACTTGCCGACCGCGTCCATCCGCGACCTGGCGATCCACGGGGATGATATCGTTGTGGCGACGCACGGCAGAGCCTTCTGGATTCTGGACGATCTTTCACCGCTGCGCCAGTTGAGCAGCGAAGCGCTCGCTTCTGCGGCGTATCTTTTCCGGCCCGCCACCGCCATCCGCATTCGCCGCGACGTGAATCAGGATACCCCGTTGCGCCCGGAAACGCCCGCGGGCAAGAACCCTCCCAACGGCGCGATCATTGACTACAATCTGCAATCCGTGCCGCAGGGCGAAATCACGCTGGAGATTCTTGACTCCGGGGGAAGCGTGGTGCGCAAGTTCGAAAGCGGCGTAACGCCGCCGCCGCTCGCCAAGCATCTCGATTTTCCCCAGTCGTGGCTGCGCGAGCCCGCGCCCCTTACTAAAAATGCAGGCATGAACCGCTTTGTGTGGGACCTGCGCTACCCCACGCCGCCGGCGCTCTCGCCCACCTACACGATCGCCGCCGTTTACGGTGAGAACACGCCCGCCCTGCCCCTCGGTCCGTTGGCGCTGCCCGGCCAGTACACGGTGCGGCTGACAGTGGCGGGCCACGAGTACACTCGACCCCTCGCGGTAAGAATGGACCCGCGCGTGATCACGCCGCTGGCTGACCTCACGGCGCAGTTTAATCTGGGCATGAAGATTTCCGAGGCGCTCGATGAAAATAGCGCGGCGCATGTGGAAATCTCCAGCCTTCAGGCCCGCATTAAGGCCGCGCTCGAACGATTGCCGGCAGGGGAGAAAGCATCCTCAGTCCGCGCGCAGGCAGAGCAGGTTCAAAGCGAAGCAAAGGAAATCGATTCGGGATCGAAAAAGAACGGCGAGGCAGGTAAAGGCCTGATGCAGCTTAATGACGATCTTGCCACGCTGGCGCAAGTGGTAGAGGGCGCCGACGCGGTGCCCACCGCGCAAGCTCGCCAGGCGTTTGACGCGTCCCACGCCGCCTTGCAGGTTCAGCTCCGGCGCTGGCAGGCATTGAAGCAAACGTCACTGCCCAAGCTCGACGCCCTGCTCAAAGCAAGATGAACCACAAAGACACGGAGACACCAAAAAGCAGCTTTACTCAACTCGCTCTTTGTGGCTTCGTGCCTTAGTGGTAGAAGGCGTTGCACGCCTGCCGGGTCACAATCTAAAATTCCATCCTCACGATGAACTGGAACTCCCTTCCGGGGTCAACGTTGCTAATGCCGCCTAGCGGCTGGCCAAAGCTGGGCAGCGGTACACCGTCCGCGGCGTTGCCATAAATTCCATTCCGGCCAACGATGTTCGGATGGTTGAACACGTTAAACGCTTCGGCGCGCAGCGTCACGCGGGCTCGCTCTCTCAAGTTAAACGTCTCCTCGACAAACGGCGAAAGGGTATAGGCGGGTGTCCCGCGGCCCGTGTCCCGCCCGACCACGGCGCCGTTGATCACAGGCCGGTCGGAAAGCGATCCGTCGCCGTTGTTGTCCGCGCCTGTTGTGATATTAAACGGCATGCCCGATCCCAGCGAAGCCAGCCCGCCCGCGTCGAGACCGTAGGGGAGCTGCCACGATCCGCTAAACACGGCGCGGTGGCGCTGATCGAACAGGCTATTCCCGCGCTCATAGCTCCCGAGTTGGTTAAAGTCATTTGGATTTTCGCTCGGAGCATCCCACTCGACGGTGTCGATGGAGTGCGAGTAGGTGTAACTCGCGAGCAGGGAGAAGCGGCTGAAATGCCGGTTCAGATTCACCTGCAAGCCGTCGTAGTTAGCGTCTCCCTCGTTGACGTACGTCAAAATCTGGCGATAGCCGTTGGGTTCGGGCGTGATGGGCCGCGTCAGGTCAGCAATGGCTGCCGGCCGCATCTCGCCGGGCTGCGTGCGGATAAACACGCTCGGCGCGTTCAGATCAACCGGCGCCGGAATTTTAACGGTCAGTTGATGAACGTAGTCCACGCTCAGGAACCATTGCCCCGGCCATTCGTGCTCCACGCCAACCGTGGCCAACTGCGTGTACGGGTTTAACAACTGGTTGGGATACCCCGTGAGTGCGCTCACGTTAAAAAATTGGCTGAGGTAGGCGCGCTCGCCCGGACGCACGGTGATATCGCGCGGCGGCAGAACGGCTCCGTTTGGGAACGCCGACAATGGCGCGAGAGACGTAGGAAATCCGGGCTGCCCCGGCTGCACGCTGAAATTAAAAAACCCTGTTGGCCCGCCCAGCAGCCAATTGGCTGCCATATCGGTTTGAAGGTTTGAAGTATAAATGCCATAACTCGCGCGTAGGACTGTTTTTGAATTTCCCAACAGATTATAGGCAATGCCCACGCGCGGAGAAAAATTGTGGCGCCCGTCGGTGAACGTCTGCAAATCGTAGCGCAAACCAAGATTCAGCGTGAGGTCGGGGCGCAATTTCACGTCGTCTTCGGCGAAGGCCGCCCACTCCCATTCCGTCACCCTATAGAAAGCGTTACCAAAACCCTGCGTGAACTGCTGAACGTCGCTAAGTGTCAGCGCGGAAATAGGGAAGTCAATCCCAGGCTTCACTACGAACTGTCCGAGGACGAACGGGCCGCCGAATTCCTGGCTATTTCCGCCGGACGATGAATAGAGCGCGTCCGCGCCGAGCTTCACAATTTGCCGCCCGTGAGTAAAGGACAATACGTCCGATCCCTCCGCTTGGTGGTTTGAGAGCAGCGCGCTTTGCGATTGGCCAGCGGTGGCAAGCCCTGGATAGATAAGCTGCGTGGAAGGCTCCGCCGGGGTGAATTGCGTAATCGGAGATCCCAGCATGAAATCGGCATGAACCTCGTTGAGAAGGTGAGGATCGATTACCGCAGTTTCAGAAAGGCCGGCCGTATAAGTCCGGCGATGGAAAGTGCGAGCGTCACTCGGCAAGTTCAAGCCACCCACCGCGCCCGCGGGGTTGGTGTCGTAGAACAAATCGAAATCCGCGTGCGCCGTCAGCGAGTTGCGGGAATTCATCTGCTGATCGAGCTTTGCCAGGAATAGCCCTTGGCGGAACCTTCCGGCGAAGACGCCGGGCGCGAGCGGCGAGGTTATGGAGCTGTCGCGGTTACGGTGATCGAATTCGCCTGACAGCATATAAAAGGTGTGGTTCTGAACGATCGGGCCGGAAAGTGCGCCGGAAATCTGCCCCAACTGATCCGCCGTCGGACAGCAGGAAACCGGATCGCGCGCTTCGATTCCCGCGGGACGGAAGAGCCCTCCCAACTCGCCGTGCGTCTGGTTGGCTCCCGATTTTGTAATTACGTTCACCACCGCGCCCGCCGAGCCGCCGTACTGGGCGGAGAAGCTGTTGGTGAGGACTGACATTTCTTGAATCGCCGGAAGCGGGATGTTAGCGAAGATCGTCTGCTGCCCCCACGCGTCGTTGCTTCGGCTCCCATCCACCACAAAATCAGTCTGGCGCCGTCCGCTGCCATTCACCACGAACAGGGTGTTGTTGAGGAACATATCTCCACCCGTGCGGGACATTCGCGCGGCGGAGTCGAGCATCGGAAGGGCGGTAAGGTTGCCGCTAAGTATTGGCGCGTGCATGATCGCTCCGGCATCCAGGCGAATTCCAAGCTGCGGAGACCCGGAAGGAACACCTTCGCCAGTCCCGTATACGGTTATTTCACTCCGGCTGGCTTGTGGACTCAGCGTCACGAGCACCGTCGCCGTTTCACCCGATCGAAGCCGGAACGGGCCAACATCTTTCGCCGTGAATCCTGCCATCGAAACGCGCACGCGGTATTTGCCCGTCACCGGCAGGTCCACCAGCGCATACCAGCCGCCGCCGCCGGTCTTAGCCCGGCGCGTGAGGCCGGTTGACGCGTTCGTCGCGACGATCTGCGCTCCCCGCAGCGCTGCGCCGTTCACATCTACCACCTGTCCGCGCAGGGTCGCTCGGTCAGGCGCCTGGGCCAACGCTGTGCCTGCCATTAACACCAGCGCAAGAGCGCTCCGGTTTATGGCGTGTGACCTCATCCGCGCTTACTTCCTCGAAAGACCCCGCAGCCGCTGGTTAGCCTTTTCGCAACAGATTCGCCGCGTCGCTCAGAATGACACCCAGGGGCATTTTCCAGCAGCCTCAGAAATTCTATTATACAAACGCGGTTCTGTCTGTGTCCCATTTTCCGGTTTACGAATCAGAGGCCGCCGTTGTAGCCTTTGAAGGTGAAGATGTGGGCCGGTAGCTCAATGGTAGAGCACTGCCCTTTTAAGGCAGGGGTTCTGGGTTCGAATCCCAGCCGGCTCAGAGCTTTGGTCTATTCCAGCGGCGGAGGGATGGTATGGCGGCGCGCGTACTGTACGGCGAACCCATTGCGGCGTCCATCAAGAACGCGCTCGCGACGGAGCTCGCCGGGCTTAAATCCCGTGGAATCATTCCCGGCCTTGCCGCCGTTCTGGTGGGTGAGAATCCCGCCTCCCAGGTCTACGTGCGCAGCAAGGTGAAGACATGCGAGGCGCTGGGGATTTACAGTGAACAGATCGAATTGCCCGCCGACACACGAACAGGCGAGCTTCTCGAGCGCGTGCGCGAGCTGAACGCCCGCAATGAGATTGACGGTATTCTGGTGCAGCTTCCGCTGCCGCCGCAGGTGGATGCCAAGGCCGTGCTGCTGGCCGTCGATCCCGCGAAAGACGTAGACGGATTTCATCCCCTCAACATCGGCAACCTCGTCAGCGGACGTCCTGGTGTCGTTCCGTGCACGCCCGCGGGCATTATCCAGATTCTCGAGCGCAGCGGCATCGCCATCCGCGGCGCGCGCGCCGTTGTAATCGGAAGGAGCGACACCGTGGGCAAGCCCGTGGCCATGCTGCTCCTCCACCAGAACGCCACCGTCACCATCTGCCACTCGCAGACGCCGCACGTGTCCGCGGTGGCAAAAGAGGCGGACATTCTCGTGGCCGCTGTTGGGCAGCCCGCCTTCGTACGCTGGGAGTTCATCAAACCGGGCGCGACAGTAATCGACGTAGGCATCACGCGCTTGACCGAGCCCGACGATGTACGCGCTGCGTGGCACGAGCCGCTGGATGCGCTCGAACGGCTGGCAGAAAAAGGATCGGTCCTGATGGGCGACGTGCAGCCGGAAGACGTACGGGAACTCGCTGGAGCGTATACACCGGTTCCAGGCGGCGTCGGCCCGCTCACCATTGCCATGCTCATGTCCAATACGGTGCAGGCCGCCCAGCGCCGGCGCGATCCCGCCCGGAATTCTCAGATTTGAGATTTCAAATCTCCCATTCACAATCGCCACCGGCAGCGGAAAAAACACCTGCGCTCGATCATGGGTGGCGAGGGGCGCGCGGGTAATACCCCGTCCACGCGCGCCAACGTAGCAGCACCAGCTCGGCAAACATTCGCGTTGAATCGCGCAAAAGACGGACTCGTGTGGCCGGGTCGTTGTTCCATCGGACCGGCGCTTCGAGGATCTTGCCACCCAACCGCCGGATGAGGAAGAGCAGTTCGGGATCGAATCCAAACCCTTCGACGCGTTGGAGCTCAAACGCTTGCCGCGTGGTCTCCCGCCGGAAGAGCTTGAAACCGCATTGCGTATCGCAAATTTTCAGGCCGGTGAAGAGGCGAACCATCCGATTGAATATCCGCCCGGCGCGCTCGCGAAACCACGGTTGACGGATTTCAGTGAGCTGCCGGTTAAGCGCTCGCGAGCCGGCGATGGCGTCCGCGCGCGAAGACTGCATCAAACCCAACAGGCGGTCAGCCTCTTCGATAGGGGTGGAAAGATCGGCGTCAGTAAGCAGCAGGTACTGCCCGCGGGATGCCAGAGCTCCTTCGCGCGAGCTATAGCCTTTGCCGCGGTTCGGCTCGTGCCGGAGGACGCGAAGGCCCGGCCAGCCTGCGGCGATTTCCCGCAGGCGAGAGGGCATGGCGTCGCATGACCCATCGTCAACGACGATGACCTCGATGGTAAAATCCTTGGAAGCCGTATAACGCCGGATCGCGGCGAGGGACGGGCCGATCCTTCCGGCTTCGTTGTAAGCGGGGATAATCACGCTCAGGAACGGATCGGTCATGAGCTAAACTGCGACGTGGGAGCTGCCACCAGCCCCCAATGCCTTATTCCATGCTACGCGTGTCGCCTCTTGCTGCTTCGTAGGGGCGCAGCGAGCAACGCTCCTACGATGGTCTGAGGCTATCCCTTGTTCACCTCGGCCAGAGCTTGGCGCACCTTGTCCGCATCTTTAAACGTCGGGTCGAGGGCCAGGACGCGATTAAGCTCCAACTTGGCCTGGGCGCCGTCCCCCAGCTTTTCGTAGGTAAGTCCCAGATGATAGTGGAACTCGGCGTTTGAGGGAGATTTTGCCAGCGCCTGCTTAAACATCCCTTCTGCCAAACTGTACTCGCCGCGGTGAAAGTAGGCGCTCCCTAGGGTATCGGCGGCTGCCGGAGAGTTGGGCATCGCGCGGAGCGCGGACTGCGCGAGGGAGAGAGCCACGTCCAGGTTCTGATCGTGCTCGATCATCAGGTAGGCCAGGTTGTTCTGAGCCTGGGGGAAATCCGGTTGAATCTGCAGCACCTTCTGGTATAGGCCCTGGGCCTTTTGCCAATCGCCCGTTTGATCGTCAAGTATCGCGAGCTGGAAGTACGGCATGATGTTGCGCGGGTTCGACTGGATGGTTTGAGCCAGGGTCGCGGCGGCGGCGGATTTGTTGCCCATCGACGATTGCACCTGGCTGAGGAGCAGACCCGCATCTACGCCGGTCTTGTCGAGGCGCAGCGACTGTGCCGCGGCCGCTTCCGCGTGCGGCAGGTCATGCTTAATCAAATACACGCGGGCGAGCAGCAGATAGAAAGGGCTGCTGGCAGGGACTTTGGAAATCTGTTGGTTGATCAGGGCGATGGCCGCGTCCGGCTTTTTCTGTTCCAAATCGATGTTCGCTAACCCCTGCAAGGCAGCCGGGTAATCCGGGTTTTTTTGCAAGGCTTCGGCGAAGAGCTTCTGCGCTTCGGGAAATCTCTTCTGGTTGAACCGCAGCGCTCCCAGGCTGGCATAACCTTCCGCGTTCTGGGGCGCCATCTGGATCGCCTTGTTCAATTCGGCTTCAGCGGCGGGCACGTTTTTCTGCGCCAGGTCGCCTTGCGCTTGAAGGATGTATCCCTGGGGGGAATTCGGTTGAAGCTTAATCAGTTGCGCCGCGCTCTGTTTTAGCAGGTCCTCATCGCCTTTGCGAACCGCAACAGCGGCGAGGCCGCGCTGGGCTTCGAGCATGTTGGGCTGCAAGCGCGCGGCCTCACGCCACTCGCTCTCCGCGCGGTCCAGTTGACCCGTGGCATTGAACGCCACACCCAGGTAATAGTGCGCCGGGGCGTTATCCGGCTCGGACTTCAGCAGCGCCTGCAGCGTGTTAATCGCCTGGTCCGGCTTCCCATCCCCCTCGTCGATCTGGCTCTGAAGAATCAGAGCCCCCGGATCCTTCGCGTTCTTCTTTAGAACCTCACTGACAACCTTTCCAGCGTCATCGTATTGGTGATTCAAAATAAGCAGCTGCGCGTAGCTTTCGCGGGTAGCCACGTCCTTGGGGTGCTCCTTCGCGAGCGAGGCATATTCGGAGAGCGCCTTCTGGAATTGTCCTGTCTGGAAGTAATATTGCGCGAGCAGGCGGTAAGCCGTGGGGTTTTCCGGCATGGCCTTCTTGGCGTCTGCCAGCACCTGCTCTGCCTGGTCTTTCTTCCCTTCGATCATGTACAGCCGCGCGAGCGCCGCGCGAGGCCCGGGGTTCTTGGGCGCGAGGCCCACCGCCTTCTCGATCTGCTGCTCGGCATCGGTCCATCGGTGCTGCGAGGTATAAAAGTTCGCCAGTGCCATCACAGCGGAAAGCGATTTCGGATCAAGCTGAACCGCCTTCTTAAAACTTTCTTCCGCGTCGTCTACTTTCTTCGCGCTGAGCTCGAGCACGCCCATATTGAGGTAGGATTCGGGGCGGTTGGGCTGCAATTGAATGGCGTCCTGCATTTCCTGGAGAGAGGCGTCCATGTTTGCAAGACCAGCGTACGCATTCGCCATCAGGATCGTGGCGTCTACGTTCTTAGGATCCTTCTGCAGCACGAGATTGGCCTGGTCTTGGGCGCGCTTGAACTGGCGGCCGGCCAGAAGGAGGTTCCCCAGATCGATTTGGGCTTTCACATCATCGGGGCGCAACTGTACCGAACGCGTTAATTCCTGATAGGCGCCGTTCCAGATGCCCATCTTCATGTAGCAGCGCGCAAGCTGGTAGCGGGCCTCTTCATACTTTGGATCTACTTTGATGGCGTTGGAGAACTGGATGGCCGCGTCGCGGTATTCCGCCTTGTTAAAGAACCGCTCCCCGCTCTTGTAAAAATTTGCCTTGCGAACCGCAGGGCTGCGCGTGCATCCGCCCACTACGGCGATGAGAGCCATCAGAATCACGCAAAGCTTTACTCTCCGGTATGGATGCATTGTTTCAATCTCCTTGCGCCGTGGGTGTAGCACACGCCGTACCCCAGCTCCGCGCGGAATAAACTCAGCGTCCCGCGTTGGCGCGGCAGCATACCGCCGCCTGAACTTCGCGTTGGTCCGTTTCGCCGCCGAGACTCATCAGCGGTAACCGCTGATCCGCCTATTGAGGGATATATTCACCCAGCATGGGCAGAATTCGGCGGGTGAAATCCAGCGCCCGCTGCTTTCCGCTGGTCAGCGGCTCATTATCGGCGAGCGGCGTAATGACCCGGATCATCGCGCCGTCGGTCCGGTTCATTCGCAGCGCGTCGGCCACCAGATAATATTTCACCCAATACTCGCTCGCCAGGGTCCGGCCGTGCGACTGAAACCAGTATATTACGACCTCCTTACTTAACCCTAACTCCAATACGTAATAGTTCGCCGTGAGCGTCTGGCCGCTGCCCCAGGGAATATGAATGATGGTTGATTTCACCGGCGTCCATCCCGCACCTGGCAGGCAATGCTTCGGTGAGTGGATCGTGTCCCCCGTGCTCTGCGCCGGGAAATAGGCCAAAAACAGATCAACACTGGGCTTGCCAGGGTCTGTGTAAAGGCGCTCCAGAAAATGGCCGGGTCCAAGCACTGCGAGGGCGGACGAAGGGATCGTCAACGTGGTCCCATCCCATGAGCCGATCCGCGCCGGAAACGTATCGAGCGCCCGGTGCGGAGGCAACACCTCTGCGTGGGAGCGCGAGTGCAGGAAGAGCGCCGCCAGAAATAGCACGAGAACGGGCCAAAGCCCGCGAATCCAGGTTCGCCTCGTCTGATTCATGCCTTCGACCTCTTATGCAACCTGTAAAGAGCACGCAGAATATTGTGCAGCACAAAGAGCACAATCAAGGACAGGATAAAGATCACCCATCCCGAAAACTCATGGAAAAACCCCTGCGCCTTGTCCGGGTTCCAATAGAGTCCGGTGATTCCGGTCCCCATAATTCGCAAGCCGTTCGCCAGCACCGCGATCGGGACGGCCGCGACGGCGAGTATCACACGCAACAGGTAACTGTCCTCGAGCAGGAAGCCGTAAATAATCGCCAGCGTGCCGAGCGAAATCAGCGAGCGGATACCGCTGCAAGCCTCCACCACTTCGAGTGACATATTGGAGAGTTGAAGTACGTTGCCGTCCTGCAGCACCGGCACCCCAAACACGCGCAGGAACCACGCGGCCAGATCGGACGCCAGGAACTGCAGCGGGAGGGTGACCATATTCATGATCAGATCGGGTGGCGGCACCATGAGAAACAGGAATAACCATGCGAAGATCACCGCGCGAAAGTACTTCCAGCCCTGAAAATAAATCACCAGCCCTGCCAGGATGAACAGGAGAGAGGTCCGGGAGGTAAACAGCTCCGCCCCCAGAACCCCAAAAATGAGAATTCCAATCCCCCCGATGACGATCAGAAGCCCCGAACCGGATGGCTCAGCCTTGATCGACGCCAGTTTCTTGCGGTCTTTCCATACCAGGAACGCGGAAAACAAGGGAACCAGGAACCCGTGCGAATAATTCGGATCCGACCACCATTGCTCGACGAGTCCGCGAAGAATATGAACGTAAAGGAACGCAAGAATGATCGCCAGGGCTAACCCCGGCCATACCCACCGCGATAGCCTCGCGCTGTCCGTCCCGGCATGATTAATCACGGCGGGTTGTTCAAGATTGTTCATTTTTTTAATCGTCTATAATCTACCATGTCTGCTGGATAAGAAGTTTTTGAATAAGCAATCCAGGTTCCAACATAGAAGGCTGTCCATGGACAAAACGGGCGGCAAGCCCGGCGCAAGCTCCGCGCAGACATCGAGATGCTCTCGATCTGGCTTATTCTAACGTAAGGCGAGGCCGCACGCACCGGTCGGGACATTGCGGCGGATTCCCAGGACGCAGCGCAACTCGGAACTGAAGTCCCATATGTAACACCGCTTTGCCATAAGGTAGAGCGTTAGCTTGGGCCGGCGTGCATCGGTTATTTTCACGTTATCTGGGCGCGTCCGCGATGAGAACCCGCTGCAAAAACCGCACAATCTCATATCGACCAAAGTCAAACGGCGCTTTGTTCGTTTTGGCCGAAGCGTACCTTCGGACGACTGGAGGTGTGGGCGAAAAAATTACCATTTTGTGGAAATACGTCAGAGCATTTAAACTGCCTGTGTACGCACGATGGGGTTAGAATGTAATGTATTCTATTGTAATGGCAGAGTTTGCCAACACGACGTGGCGATGGATCTGGTCCCATGAGAATGGACCCACGCGTGCTCTTGCTGAAACTGCTGAAAAGTGCGTAATGGCAATTCTATACCCAGCTTCGTACGCCGGGCGGCCTGGAGTTTCGCTGGGATGGAATCGTCTCCGGACCCTGGAGGCAGAGCCCTTCAGCGGTCGGCTTCGAGAAATTCGGCCAGAATCCCTCACGCGGGTCGCTCCGCTCGCTACCCTAGTCCCGGGGTGAGAGATGGAATCTTAGCGGGGGGCCCGGCTCTTCTCAGGTTTTGCCGGTGGCGGCAAAGGCCATGAGCAGAGGTTAGTTGGGGGTATCGGCGCAGTTGTCATTTCGCAAGGCGCCCGCGGAGTTTTCAAGCGATGCTGGTCAAGGTTTTGTCACAAGATGACGATGAGAGATCTATGGCAAGGCGCGCGCCGGAGCAGGACCTGCTCGGACCTAGCGTAAGCGCGGCCATGCGATCGATCGAGGCCCTGATTGCGGATATTGCCTCGACCGATCTTCCTGTCCTTATTTCAGGTGAGACAGGGACGGGAAAGGACGTTGTCGCTCTTACCATCCATCAGCGATCGCGCCGCCGCGATGGGCCTTTCGTCAAAATGCGCTGTTCGAGCCTCCGGCTGGACGATTTCGATCGTATGCTTTCGACGTGGGAAGGTTCGGGCACATCCGGCGGCCTGAGAACGATCTTTCTGGATGAAATTGCGGAATTTCGGCTGGAATGCCAGACGCGAGCGCTCGAATCCTTTTCCCGGCCGGACGACGGACCCGAGAGATTTCATTTGGGAGCGTGCCTTATTTCGACGAGTTGCCGGAATCTAGACGAAGCGATGAGCAACGGGACGTTCCGGCGCGATTTATATTACCGGCTGAGCGGTGTGTGTCTGCGCTTACCGCCCTTACGGCAGCGGCGGGAAGACGTCCTGCCGCTGGCAAAGTTTTTTCTCGACCGTTATTCGAACCTGTATGCCCGGCCTCGACCGCAGATCGATGCCGTCATGGCGAACCGGCTGAGCGACTACTCCTGGCCCGGCAATGTGCGGGAGCTGGAAAACGCCATGAAGCGGATGGCGGCGCTGGGGAGCGAATGGATGGGTCTCGCCGGCTTAGTTGAGCCGGCGCGTAGGCATCTGGATCTCCCGGCGGGGCAGGAAGCTCACTCGTTGAAACAGGCGGCCCGCGCCGCCTCGCGGCAGGCGGAGCGGGAGCTAATCCTGAAAGTGTTGTCGCAGACACGGTGGAACCGGAAGCGTGCCGCGGAGGAATTGCAAATCAGTTATAAAGCGCTGCTCTATAAGTTGAAGCAGATTGGCCTGGAAGACCCGGTCTCCTAAGGTCCGTTCGCGCTGCCTTCTGGCAGGCGGACGACGGCTAACGATACGTAGAAGAGGCTTTGGACCATGACAAACTCACGAAAAAGTTGGACCGTTCTGGGGTTGGCGGCTACGGCTCTGATTATCGTGTTCATTCCCGCTCGCGGCAAGGCCCAGGCGGACAAAACCAGCCAGTCGGCCGGCCAGCAAGCCGCGCCCGCGATTCCGGCCGGGCCCGCCTATGTGATCGGCCCCGGCGATGTGCTCGATATCGACGTCTGGCAGAACTCGGAATTGTCGTTCAAAGGGCTGCCGGTACGCCCGGATGGAAAAATATCGATTCCCTTGCTGAACGACGTGCAGGCGGCCGGGCTCACGGCCATGCAGCTTTCGAGCGACCTCTCGCGCAAACTCAAGAAGTACGTCAAAGGAGATCCGGTCGTGACGGTGGTCGTAACCCAGGTAAACAGCCAGCGGTTCTATGTCCTGGGCGAAGTGGCGCATCCGGGGGTTTTCCCCCTTCTACCGGGCACGACGGCGCTTCAGGCCATTTCGACGGCGGGGGGATTCACGGAGTTTGCCAATGAAAAGAAGGTTTACATCCTGCGCGAGTCCAACGGCCGCTCCGTGAAGCTTCCGTTTAACTATAAAATGGTGGTCCAAGGGAAGGCCTTGGACGAGAACGTCGAATTGAAACCGGGTGATCAGATCATTGTCCCATAGACATAACCATCGAGGTCGATCCGTGATGACCCAAATCTTACGCTGGACCGGGGTGCTACTGCTGCTGTCCATTCTCGCGCCAATGGCGTGGGCGCAGGACTCGGCACAAGGGAGCCAGGCGGGCCCAGTGGGGACGCCGTCGCAGACGGTGGCAAACCCCGCATCGGGGCCAGCGAATTCCCAACCGCAACTGCAGCCGGACACCCAGCCCTTGGCGGGAGCCTATTTGTTTACTCTAGGTTCCCTGGCAGAAGGGCATAACTACCTTCAGCCGGCTTTCTCCATCGGAGAGATGGCCGCCACCAATGCCGGCTACGTGGCGGGTGCCAGGCAGGACTGGTCGACGGCCACGGTACCCGAAGCCAGCTTGAAGTTGGTTTCAAACAGCCGGCGGAATAGCCTTGATCTGAACTACCTGGGCGGCGGCTATATCTACAATAACGCTCCCGGCTTGTCGGCGACGTTCCAATCGGCCAGCATCGGGGACCAGATGCAGTTCCGCCGCCTTACTTTAGGTGTTTCCGACCTATTCAGTTACCTGCCGGAGTCCGCCTTCGGTTTCGGAAGTTTTGGGGGACTCGGGGGGCTCGGATCGAGCGCGTCCGGTTCGTTCGGAGGCGGATTCGGAGGGGTTAATCCATCCTATATGCCAGGCAGCTCCATCCTGACGAGCCCCGCCGGCATGTTTGACAATACGGCGCTGATTCAGGCTCAGTATGCGTTGTCGGCGCGGACATCAATTACTGGGGTGGCTTCGTACGGTATTTTCCAGGAGCGTCAGCACCAGAGCGGCCTTGCCAGCGGGAACATGATCGACGGGTCGGGATCGATCCAGCACGCGTTGACCGCGCGAGACATGGTTGGCGTTTCCTATCAGCACGGTACCTTTCATTATTCCGGTTTGGCCGAATCATTCAACTCGAATTCCATCGACTTCAACTATGGCAGGAAGATAACGGGCCGGCTGGCCTTGCAGCTTTCCGGCGGCCCCGAGTTCATTACCAGCCACGTGGGAAGCCTCAGCCGCAACGAAGTGCTGGCGAGCGGGTTCGGGGATCTGACGTATGCGCGGGGCAGGAACACGTTTAGTGTGACTGGGGGGCGGTATGCATCGAGCGGGTCTGGCGTATTGGCTGGCGCAGAGACAGAAGAGATGGGAGGAAGCTGGTCACGGCGGCTCTCCCGGAGGTTGACATCGTCAGTCTCTTTAGGTTTTTCACGCAACACGGCGTTGCTCAGCAATGTTTCGGGGGACCATTACCAGTATTGGTACTCGGGAGCGTCGTTGAAGTGGGCATTCAGCCGCTACGTCAGTCTTTACGCAAATTACGATTATCAACGTCAAGCGACCAACGCCGGACCGTGCACCACCGCGGTCTGCGCGGGCAACGTCGCACGGCAGATCATCGCGGTTGGATTTATTTTTACCCCGCGTCCCAGGGGGCTTTAGGGGCTGCGCAACCAGCGCGGTTGTGGCAGTAGCGTCCCCGCCCCCCGGAATGATTGCTCGTAAGAATTCCGGCGGCGGGCCCGCCGCTGCAGCGCAAGAACATTCGGGGAAGGTTGGGTGCAATAATGCTTTCGGGCCGTGAACTAAACGTAGAAGATTACATCAACATCCTCCGGAGGCGGATATGGCTGGTTCTTATCCCTGTCGTTCTCGGTCCCATCGTTGCCCTGGTGATCGCGAGCCAGCTTTCACCGCGCTACACGTCAACTAGCCAGATCCTGATCGACGAGCCAAAGGTGCCGGCGAGTTTTGTGCCGTCCACCGAGGGAAACAACCTGATTTCCCAGCTCGCCAACATGGAAGAGCAGATTCGCAGCCGCACGCGCCTTCAGCCGGTGATGGAGCGATACGACCTTTACAAAAACGACAGGAACACGGTTCCGGTCGAACAGCTTATCGCGCGGATGAACAAGGCGCTCGTGATCACTCCTGTCGAGTTTTCCAACCAGATCACCAGTTCGGGCGGCAAGGAGCAGGTCCCCGGCTTTCAGATCAGCTTTGTCGCGGATACGGCCCAGGCTGCGCAAGCCGTATGCTCCGAGGTCACGTCGATGTTTATTGACGCTAACCTCCATTTACAAGAGACGCGCGCTGTCGGAACGGCTGATTTTATCGCCGTGCAGCTCCAAGGAGCCAAGCAGAAGCTGGATGAGCAGGACGCCAAGCTGGCGGCGTTCAAGCGACAATATTTTGGATCGCTGCCAGACCAGGAGCAGTCCACCATCCAACTTCTAGGTACGCTTTCGACCCAACTAAACAGCCTCGCCGGAACCATGAACGGCTACCAGGAGCAACGGACGTATTCCGAGTCACTGCTCGCACAGCAGACGTCGGCATGGAGAGCCGCGCAGGGGACAGGCGGAGGTAACCCCGAAGCGCTTCAGGATGAGCTCAGCAAAGCCGAAGATGCACTCACCTCCATGCGAGCCCACTATACCGACGACTACCCGGATGTCATCAAGGCCAAGGCGGATGTCGCGGCGATCCAAGAAAAGATCAAAGCACAAGGGGCCGCCAGCAAGCCGAATGGGGCGAAGGCGGGAAACCAGCCCTTGAACCAGGCGATTGAGCCGCCGCAAATTCGCCAGCTCAAGGCCTCGCTCTCATCCCTCGCTGACGCGATGAGAAATAATCAGGCTCAGCAGAATCACATCCGGGGAGAAATTGCCTCCACCGAGGCGCGGCTGAAGCTGACTCCCGCCGTCGAGCAGCAGTACAAAGACCTGACCCGGAATTATCAAACCGCCCAGGCCTTTTACAACAGCCTCCTGACGAAGGAAGACGAATCGCAAATGTCCTCCAGCCTGGCGAACCGGCAGGAGGGCCGCCAATTCACCATTCTTGATCCGGCCGATCTTCCGCAGAAACCCTCATTCCCCAACCGCTTGAGCTTTGCGGGCGGGGGCCTTATCGCGGGGTTGGCGTTGGGTTTTGGCATCGTTCTACTGCTCGAAATGCGTGATAAATCCTTGCGGGATGACCGGGATATCGAGTTTTTTATCGGCGCGCCGACGCTGGCGATGATTCCCACGATTTCGAACGGTCACGAAAAGCCTTCGCGCTTCCGGCTGCGCGGTTTGAAAAACAAGCCCGAACGGGCCAAGGCGCACGTGCATTAGCCTGGATTAATCATGAAATGTTGAGTGTTTCCAGGCGGGCAGCGTTTCAGCGACGCTGCAAGTGGCTTTTCTAGTTCCTTCACCTCGCGGCCCGAGCAAGGTTGCCATCAAAACCTGCTCAGGCAGAGGGAAGAAGGATCTGGCCAGGATATCGCGTGTCTGGCAGGGCTAAAACCCTACCACCGGTTTCCTTGGCGTTGTTCATGAATCAAGCGGGTTACCGCCCGGTTGCAATGCACGCGTTTCGCCCGGCGCGTCTAGTTGAAAAAGAGCCTTTTATGTTTCGAAAATTCTTCGGATTGCAAGAGAATCCGTTCAACGTTAACCCAGATCCGCGCTATCTCTACGTCACACCGCACACGGAGGAAGCGCTCTCGTGCCTGACCTACGGCATTACAAACCGCAAGGGGTTCATCCTTCTCACGGGAGAGGTTGGAACCGGAAAAACGACCCTCATCAATAAGCTTCTCGAGTGGCTGCAGCGGGAATCCGTCTCCACTGCGTTCCTGTTCAACCCGCGCCTTACGGAGGAGCAGTTTTTTGACTTCATGATGGCGGACTTCGGCATCTCCTGTGACACGAAGTCCAAGAGCCACGTGCTGATGCGGCTCAACCAATGGCTGCTCGAGCGGTACCGGGCGGGTGAGACGGCGGTGCTGATTATCGATGAGGCCCAGGATCTCTCGCCCTCCGTGCTTGAGGAGATCCGGCTGTTGACAAACCTTGAGACCTACACGGAAAAGCTTCTGCAGATCGTGCTCTCCGGCCAGCCCGAGCTCGAGATGAGGCTGAAGCAGCCGGAGATGAGGCAATTGCGCCAACGCATCACGCTTCGAAGCAAGACCTTCCCGCTCACACCCGCTGAAACCGCGGGTTACGTGAGCAGCCGTCTGCGAATCGCCGGCAGCAACGGACAGCCCGCCTTTACGCCCGAGGCGATTGAGGCCATACACGCCTATTCGCGCGGCATTCCACGCGTGGTGAATGTTTTGTGTGAGCACGCGTTGATCCACGCCTTTGCCGATCAACAGAAGCCGGTCACGGCGCCCACCGTGGCGGCCGTCGCGCAGGATTTTGATCTATCCACGAATGGCAGCCCGGTCTTGCCGGCTCCGCAGCGCGAGGAGAGAAATGCGCAGCTAGAGGAAGCGCTGCAAGGGTTAACAACGCTTATGGACCGCCTGCGCCGCGCGGAATGACCGCGAGAGAATTGAGGAACAGTTCCTATGAGTCGAATCCATGACGCACTGAAGCAGGCGGAGCAGGACCGCGTGGAGCACATTCCAGCCACCGGCCCGGCGGCGGAGGATGCTGGACGGGCGCGGCCTCTGGCTGCCGTCGACCTGCCCCTTTCCGGGCTGCACGGGAGCGGCCCGATGACGCTCGAGGGTTGGATTGCCGGCTGTCCGGCGGCTACTTGGCGGCCGGATCCGCATACCGTTCTTTTCGCCAATGCACGTTCGCCGCAACTGGGTACAGAAGAGTTTCGCACTTTGAGGACGCATCTGTCCCAGATGCGGGAAAAATTGCCGCTGCAGACGATCCTGATCACGAGTGCTCTTCCGGGCGAAGGCAAAACGTTTGTGGCCGTCAATCTGGCCGAGGCCTTCGTGCAGCAAAGAGGCCGGCGGGTACTTCTGATCGACTGTGATTTACGCCTTTCCCGCGTGCACACTCTTTTGGGCGCGGTGCGCTCCCCTGGGCTTTCCGAATTCCTGCAGGGCGACGCCGAGCTGTCCGAGATCATACAGCGGGGATCGCCGGACAATCTGTTCCTCATTCCCGGCGGCGCCGGACCCTCAAACCCCATGGAACTGGTGGGCAATGGCCGTCTGAAAGGGCTGCTGCACCGCTTGGCGCCGCTCTTTGACTGGATTGTGTTGGATTCTCCCCCGTGTGTTCCTCTGTCAGACGCCAGCCTGCTCGCCGATTTGAGCGATGGGGTGCTGATCGTGGTGCAGGCCGGGAAGACTCCGTTCGACATGGCTCAAAAGGGTAGCCGGCAGTTTCGCGACAAGCGCCTGCTCGGGGTCGTGCTCAATCAGGTGTCCCCGCAAGCGGCCTATAGCGCCTATTACTACCACGCCGCCGATGATCATCACGCCGCGGAAGGTGACAGATAAGGATTACCCATCGTGGTCCGCTTGTTCAATGTTTATTACCCGGTCCGCACACTGGTGCTCGTCCTCGGGGAATTGTTGATTGTATGCGCTTCGTTCGTCGGGGCAGCCATGATCCGGCTCGGGCCGGATTCGGTGACTGCGCTGGATTACGACGGGGGGTTTTACAAGGTGCTGCTGATCGCGGGGGTGGCGCTGCTTTGTTTTTACTACTTCGATCTTTACGATCATCGGCGCGCTCCACCAGACGGCGAGATTTTCTTCCGCGTGCTTGTCGTCCTCGGGGTTCTCGCGTTTATCCTGGCCGCGATCGGATTTTTCTTTCCGGACTTCCTGATAGGCGGCGGGGTTTTCCTCGTGGGTCTCGTTATACTTACCATCGCGCTGCTCGGCTGGCGCTGGGTTTACTCGTGGCTGATCGCCCAACCATTCTTGCGTGAAAGAGTTTACGTCCTCGGGGCAGGGGAGAAAGCAAAGCGCCTCGTGGCGGCGATCCGCTCGCGTCCAAACCTGGGATTGGAAGTGGTCGGATGGACTGGTGCGGCGGGGAATGGGTCCATCACCCGCGAAGAACTTGGAGCCAACCTTGCGACGCTCCAGCAGAAGCGAAGCGTCGATCGCGTGATCGTGGCGATGAATGACGCGCGCGGCAAGATGCCCGTGAATGAATTGCTGGACCTTCGCATGACCGGCGTCGTCGTCGAAGACGCCATGACGCTGATTGAAAGAATCACCGGAAAGATCGACGTCTACGAGCTTCAGCCGAGCTGGCTGATCTTTTCCGATGGCTTCCGCATTAAGGCCCCGAAGCGCGTGATGAAGCGCATCATCTCCGTGGCCATCTCGTTTGGCGTGCTGATCGTCTGTCTGCCCCTGCTGATCGTCATTGCCGTGGCCATTCGCCTTGACTCCGAAGGCCCCGTCTTTTTTCATCAGGAGCGTGTGGGCAAGGATGGAAAAATCTTCAGGCTGGTCAAATTCCGATCGATGCGGCATGGCTCTGACTCGGATGGCATCTCCCGGCCGGCGGAGAAAGACGACGACCGGTTCACCCGCGTGGGCCGCTGGCTGCGCCGCCTTCACCTCGACGAACTACCCCAGCTCTACAATATTTTCAAAGGCGACATGTATTTTGTCGGGCCGAGGCCCTTCGTCCCTGACCAGGAAAAAGAGTGCGTGGAGAAGATCCCGTTCTACCACCAACGATGGCGGGTGAAGCCGGGGGCGACCGGATGGGCCCAGATTAACCGCGGGTATAACGCGACGATCGAAGAAAACGCGGAAAAACTGGGCTACGACCTTTACTACATCAAGAACATGTCGATCGGCTTAGATTTAATGATCGTCTTCCACACCGTGAAGACCATGCTCCTCGGTCGTGGCGGCCGCTAAAGCACCAGCACAAATCTGTGTGTCCCACTAGACCCGGCGTTTTACCGCAACAGGAAAGCGCGAAAATAGCCGCGAAGCCGGTGGCCGCGGTGAGCACCCTTCGGACAGGGGGCGACGCGGATATGGCACGGTCTACCATCCGCGCGATGAACAGACGCACACCCCTGAAATGTAATCGGAAGGGTGCTTTTGAAGGCCTCGCAAAGCGCAGGTGCGGTGTGCGAGCCGCCCGCGACGGTTGGTCCCGCGCGAGCCCGCAGACGCAGCGCGCTGGTTATACTGCTGCACCGTATGCTTTCTCGGGCGGAGAGGGTTTGGAACCGGGCGCGCCCGTGACTCGCGCCGGCATCCAAGGCTCGATCGCTGCCCCACCTGAAATCATCCGACTGATTTCACCGCTGAAAAAGACGTAGGGATGGAGCGGCTCGATTGCGCTCACGTTATCCAAACGATCCCGGAGATCAGAAGGAAGAGCAAATTCAAGGGAAGCAAGGTTATCGTCGAGTTGTTTGACGCCGGTGGCGCCGATGATGGTTGAGGTCACCCCGGGCTGGCTTGCAACCCAGTTCAGTGCTATTTGCGCCGGCGGCCGGCTGACCTGGTTGGCCACGCTGAGCAGCACATCCAGGATGCGCCAGTTACGCTCGGTAAATTTCTGAAACCCGGGGATGGCCGTGTCCTTCAACTTTTCAAGCCGCCCCTCGCCTTTTCCGGAATTTCCTTCCCGCTTGTATTTGCCTGCCAGAAAGCCGCTCGCGAGCGGGCTCCACGGGCAAATCCCGATGCCAAGCTCCTGCGCAGCGGGAATATGCTCCCGCTCGATGTTCCGCTCGAGAAGCGAGTATTCGAGCTGCAGCGCGATTAATCGCTCCTTGCCCTCTTTCTCGGCGAGTGTCTGCGCGCGTGCCACGTACCAGGCGGGCGTATCCGAAAAGCCGTAGTAGCGGATTTTTCCCTCGCGTACCAGATCATTGAACGTGGCGGTCACTTCCTCGACGGGCGTCAGCGTGTCCCAGGCGTGCAGCCAATAAAGATCGATGTAATCCGTCTTGAGGCGGCGCAGCGAACCTTCGAGCGCACGAGAGATGTTTTTGCGTCCGTTGCCGCCAGCGTTCGGGTTACCAGGGTCGCTGTTGAAGGTAAACTTTGTCGCAAGCACCACGCGATCGCGCAGCTTGTGCTCCGTGACAAATTTTCCAACGAGTTCTTCGCTTTTCCCGTTCGTGTAACCATCGGCTGTGTCAACGAAATTGCCTCCTGCGTCCACGTACCGGTCGAAGACGGCGCGCGAGGTGGATTCCTCCGTGCCCCACCCCCACTCCGTTCCGAAGGTCATTGTGCCGAGGCATAGCGGGCTGACCTTCAGCCCCGACCGTCCCAATGTTACGTAATCGTTTACGCTCATATATCTCTCCTTTCTCGATTTCTTCGATGCTCCGCTCCGGCTGTTGGTTCCGTAAATTCGGAATAGGTGGGTGCCGAGGACGTGCCGCTGCCTAGCATGGCTTTGCGGGCGGAGCAGACGTGCCGCCGTTTGGCATCCTTCTTCGCGGTTAGCTAACATCAACTCGCTTCTGATTGCCCGCCAAAGCCGCACGGATAGCAGAAGGGGTTGGCCACCGGGTGCGTCCAACCGTGACATCGCCCGGAGCACGCCGTCACGTGCGCCGAAATACAGCCTGTCGCCGCGCCACAATCCCCCTGTTTTCCACGCGCGCATTGAGACACTGGTTGAAATCCATCACCCGCGGTGGATTACGGCCAGGGATGGCTGCGGGTCGGCGGGAACCCGTTGTTCTCGGTCGAAGCGGAAGCGGCGTGGCAACCGAGATCCTGCCGTGCCCCTGATCTATAGTATTTTCAAATCCTGATTTTAATCAACGTACGCGGTTCGATTTGAATTGTCTCCGCCAGACGAGAGCGCAGCGGCGCCCAGTTGTAACCGCGGCAGGCTGTGAAGCGTCTTGTTTACCGGAAGGCCCAAAGGCGGAAGCTTCGAGGCCCTGCGGACGGGGGGGAGTGAGGTTGCGATGGCCATACGAGAAGAAATGCGAAAACATAAAAAGATAACGGCGGTAATGCTGGTAGCCGCGGTGCTGGTCGTGACGGCGGGCATTGTGTCACATGTTCGTGCAGGCGGCGTCGAGTACTTCACGGCGAAGGTCCAGCGCGGGAATATTACGTCGGTAGTGCAAGCCACCGGCACCATCAATTCGCTCACCACGATTCCGGTGGGATCGGCCGATTCCGGCATCGTCAAGTACGTTTTTGCGGATTTCAATACGCGCGTCGCGGCGGGGCAGGTGCTGGCGCAGTTGGATCCCACAACGTTCGAGGCCCAGGTTTTGCAGGCGCAGGGAAGCCTAGCGAATGCACAGGCCAACGTGAAGAACTTGGTAGCAAGCATCGCGGCGCAACAGGCGGTGGTCGCGACGAATCGCGCCAACCTCACGCGCCTCAACGCGGCGCTGGCTTACTCACAGGTGAATACGAAGCGGACCCTGGATCTCGCCGCCGAAGGGATCATTTCCGCCGACCAAAAGGACCTCACGCTTTCGAACCTCAGCCAGGCCCAGGCGCAGGTGGCGGCGCAGCAGGCACAGATCAACCAGTCCGTTGCCCAGCTTAACCAGACGCAGGCGCAAGTGGCCGCAGCGCGGGCACAGGTGGAAGAGTCGCGCGGCGCGCTGGATCTGGCGCAGAAGAATCTGCGCGACACCACGATTACCTCGCCGATCAACGGAGTGATCGTGGCGCGGAACATCGACGTGGGCCAGGCGGTCGCAGCGGCGTTCCAAGCTCCGAATCTATTTACGATTTCGCAGGACCTTAAACACATGCAGGTGGACACGTCAACCGACGAGTCAGATACGGGCAGCGTCCACCTCGGCGCGGAAGCCACGTTTCAAGTGGACGCCTTCCCCGCCGCGGCTTTTAGCGGACAGGTGAGCGCGATCCGTTTAAATGCCACCACGGTACAAAACGTGGTCACCTACGACACGGTAATCAATTTCGCCAATCCGAATGAGAAGTTGCTGCCCGGCGAAACCGCTTACGTCACGATTCCAACGGGCGTGGCACGCAACACGCTGATGATTCCCAACGCGGCGCTGCGCTTCAAGCCGCAGATGGCCGCGAAGGATCTGCAAGCGCTTTACAAGCGTTACGGGATTCCCGAATCGGACACGCGGGCCCACCTTGGCGGAACGCAGGTGGTCTGGATGCTGGGGCCGGCGAAGCAATTGATTCCCGTTGCGGCCGAGACCGGCATTACGGATTCGACGAACACGGCGCTCGAAGGCGGGGATTTGAAGGCTGGGGACACGCTTGTGACCGGCGAGATTTCAGCTCAGAGCCAGACGTTTACGCAAGGGCAGCCTCGCTTTGGCGGAAAGCGGTAGCGAACAGTGACGAGGGCGTTGCGATGGCACAAGAACTTCTTCAATGCGAAATAGATTGCGGGGCCGAAACGGGAAGGCCCGCAGCCGTGATCCAGATCGAGAATCTGCACAAAACCTACGATCTCGGCGAGGTACAGGTTCACGCGTTGCGCGGCGTTTCGCTTTCGATTGTTTGCGGTGAATTTGTCGCGGTGATGGGCGCTTCAGGCTCGGGCAAATCGACGCTCATGAACTTGATCGGCTGCCTCGACCGCCCGACGCGGGGGCGCTACCTCCTCGACGGCCAGGACGTCTCCACGATGACAAAGGACCAGCTCGCACACGCGCGGAACGGGAAAATCGGATTTGTGTTCCAAGGCTTCAATCTGCTTTCGCGCACTTCGGCGCTCGAGAACGTAGAGCTTCCGATGATGTACTCGAATGTGCCGCGCGCTGAAAGAGGGGCGCGCGCGCACGCGGCGTTAAGTGCGGTGGGGCTCGCGGGCCGGGAAGGGCACCACCCCTCGCAGCTTTCGGGCGGCCAGCAGCAGCGCGTGGCGATTGCGCGCTCGCTGGTGAACGATCCGGCGATTCTCGTGGCCGATGAACCGACGGGAAATCTGGACAGCCGCACCAGTATTGAAATCATGGAAATCTTCCAGCGGCTGAACCGCGAGCGCGGGATTACGATCATTCTCGTAACGCACGAGCCGGACATTGCCCGTTACGCGAAGCGCGTGGTGGTAGTGCAAGACGGCAAGATCCGCCGCGATGCGCTGGTGGAGGACCGGCTCGACGCCTGCCGTGTTTTGCTCGAGATGCCCTCTGCCGACGACGAGACCGAGGCGAAGGAGGCGTGATGGATTTCGGCGCTATTTTTCGCGTTGCGCTGAAGGCCCTGGCGCGAAACAAGATGCGAACCATCCTCACGATGCTGGGCATCGTGATCGGCGTAGGCGCGGTGATCTCGACCGTGGCCATCGGCGAAGGCGCCGCGAACCAGGTTCAGCAGCAGCTTGCCAGCCTTGGCGAAAACATGGTGATGGCGTTTGCCGGCAGTGTCAACAGCCACGGCGTCCATATGGGCAGCCAAGCCACAAAAACCCTGACGCCCGATGACGCTCAGGCCATCCGGCAGATTCCGTTCATTAAGTACGTGTCTCCAGGTGTGGGCACGGGGGCTCAGGTGGTTTACCAGGATCAGAACTGGTATACGAGCATCAGCGGGCAGTCGCCGGCGTATTTCAAAATCCGGCAGTGGCCGGTGATCGAAGGCGGCCCCTTCACGCAGCATGATGTCGAGGCGGCGGCGAACGTGTGCGTCCTCGGCGAGACGGTTGTGCAAAATCTCTTTGTCGACGGCGAGAACCCCGTGGGCAAGATCATCAACATTCACAACATGCCGTTTCGCGTGGCTGGCGTTCTGTCGCCCAAGGGCCAGTCGCCCTGGGGACAAGACGAGGATAACGTCATCATCGCCCCCGATACGACGGTCATGAAGAAGCTTTCGGGCGTGAGCTGGCTGCAATATATTCAGGCGTCCGCGACGTCGTCGAACACGGTGACAGCCGCCGAAGAGCAGATCGAAGCGCTCCTACGGCAGCGCCACCACCTTCGGCCGGACGAAGACGATGACTTCATTATTCGCAGCACGCTCGATATCGCGAACGCGCAGGCGCAGTCGGCGCGCGTTCTCACGCTCTTGCTCGCAAGCATCGCTTCGGTTTCGCTGCTCGTGGGCGGGATCGGCATCATGAACATCATGCTCGTCTCGGTGACCGAGCGCACGCGGGAGATCGGGGTTCGCATGGCGGTGGGCGCGACCGAGAGCGACGTGCAGAACCAATTTCTGAGCGAGGCCGTGGTGCTGAGCCTGCTCGGCGGGTCGCTCGGAATTCTTTGCGGTGTGTTTGGCTCGATGCTGGTCAGCGGGATGCTGCACTGGCCCACACTGATTCCGGCGTGGGCGATTGCCCTTTCCGTTGCTTTTTCGGCCTCGGTCGGTGTCTTCTTCGTCTACTATCCGGCACGGAAAGCCGCGAGGCTTGATCCGATTGAGGCGCTGCGCTATGAATGACGCGCCGGCGCTACCGCGGATGAATTTCAGCGGGAAAGAAGGTTAACCACCATGTTAAAGAAAATTTCTCTGACCGCGTTTCTTATCGTCATGGCCGCTTGCCTGGGGCCTGCGTTCGGGCGGTCCAACTTGCCAGCGCTCGCTGCTGAGCCTTCGGGCGCCGGTTCTTATTACCAGGGGAACTTTTACATCATCTCCTCGGTAAACCTCAAAAGCCACGAGGTCTTTCTCAAGACGCCGACCGAGGTGACGGAGCTGATGCTGGTCAACGACCAGACCGAAATCCTGGATCAGACCGGCAAACGGATCGCGCTCAACGATCTCAGCGCGGGAAACACGGTTTACGTCGCGAGCCGGCCCCAAAGTACGAGCGATCCGGTGGCGGCTCGGATCCAGATCGGTCCGATGACGGCCGCGATTCTTCACGATCGCTACCAGAAGTTGTAAATCCGAGTCTCGGCCAAATCGGGGGCGTAACCCTAACGTTGTTGCCTCGACCGAATTATGCCGACTTGCCGCAAGGCTGCTCTGTTCCGAGACGAGATCGAGAAGATAAAAGGACTCAGTCCTGCCGGTGTGCTCCCGTAATCCTACAAATCCCGGCGGCGGTTCGCGCGTTCAAATCGACGCTTTCACCGGTTCACCCCCAGCCGGCGCCCGGGTTGGCGCGCTATCCGTAGCGTGCGGGTTCATCCGGGCGATGTGAGCTACGAAGGCTAAATCCATCATGCGAGCGAGGGCGAACCGCAACGCAAGATTAAAAGCGGTGAGACCGATCACATTGTTTCAAATTAAGGCAAGAGATCGCGGCATCTTCGCCGCTAATCGGTCGATGCCTATCTGCCAGGAGGCGCTAACACCACGGCGGCCTCCGCCGTCAGCGGTAGGAAAGTGAAGGTCTCGAGCAGGTACAGTTGGACGGCAGTTTCGGTATGGCTCAGGTAGCCGATGGAGATGTCTTGGCCGATATGCAGCTCAAAGTCGCCGCCGCGGGTGGTGAGCACCACGCCTCCGCTGATGGCAGGGGCCCAAACGATCTCTCCGTCCACAAGCCGCTGGACGTGCTCGATGACCGGGTACCCGTCATCGCTGGATCCGCTGATGGTGGTATACGATTCCGATCCCAGTAGAAGCGCGTATGGGCCGTTAACGCCGGCGAGTCGCAATTGGCTCACCGCCCGCGCCACGGCGCCCGGATAGCTCTTTACGTCCGCGGGGAGCGGCACCACTGGGTTGCTCGTGCTTTGACGGACGCCCTGTATCCCCGCGGACGTGTACCCATCAAACACGGCGCGATCCTCCGCGAACGCGAGTTTGCGCGCTGCGCCTTTCAACGGCGACCAGTCTGAATCATTCGCGCCGCGTTCCACATTGTCAATCGCCTGGCGCGTGAGTTCGAACGGAACGCGTAGCTCCACGAGCGCCTTCACTTCGCGTATCGCGGCCCGCATCCCGCCATCCGGCGGCTCAATCTGCCGGAGATGACCGGTGCCGACCGCCGAGAATTCGAAGGTCTTCGGGCCCTTCACGTCGACAACGCGCCGCGCTGCCAAGTGGCGCTTTAGGGTGCGGGACGCCTCCTCCTCGATCTGGGCCCATGCCATTTCGGAGATCGGAGCGAGTTCCCGATGAAGATTATTCATGTCCATGCTCTCCTTTTAGTGAACCGATACCGAGCGATCCGTCTGCGCGCAGCAGCCGCAGCCCGGATGCGGCTTCAGTCCCAGATCTGCCGGAGGACGGGCTGGCAGGCGATGGAGCCGCGTTCCCATCCGCGACATTCTCCAGGAACGCCGCGGACGGAACAAAAAACAGCGTGCCGGTAACGGCCCGGCTGTAGTCCAGCAGCCGGTCGTAGTTGCCCGGCGGGCGGCCCACGAACATGTTCACGAGCATCTGCTCGATCCTGCGCGGGGACCGGGCGTAGCCGATGAAATAAGTCCCGACCTCTCCCTTGCCCACATCGCCGAACGACATGTTGTCACGCACGATCTCAAGCTGCCTTCCGTCTTCCATGATCGTCGTCAACGCGCTGTGCGCGGAGGCCGGTTTCACCGCGTCGTCGAGTTCGATGTCGGAGAGTTTGGTTCGGCCGATGATCCTCTCTTGCGCCTCGACCGGGAGCGCGTTCCATTCCCGCAGGTTATGCAAATACTTCTGCACGATCACATAGCTCCCACCGGTAAACGCCGTGTCCTCCTCGCCGATGATCGTGGCGTCGACCGCGGCCTGTTCCACAGGGTTCTCAGTTCCATCAACAAAACCAATGAGGTCACGGTCATCGAAATACCTGAATCCGTGCACTTCGTCCAGCGTGGAGACCGCGCCATCGAGCCGGGACATGATCTGTGCCGCCAGCTCGAAGCACAGATCCATACGCGCGGCTCGGATATGGAAGAGGATGTCGCCCGGCGTGGAGACGGCATGATGCCGCCCGTGGATCTCCAGGAATGGATGCAATTCTTTCGGTCGCGGCAACCCGAAGAGCCGGTCCCAGGCGTCAGAGCCAAATGCTACCACACATGACAGGCGGCCATCGAGGTCACGGAAGCCCACCGCGCGCAGGAGGCCGGCCAAGTTACCACAAAAGGCCCGCACGGCGGCACGGTGTTCCGGCCCGGGATTCACCGTTACGACAAGAAAGATGGCGGCGCGCGTAAGCCGCGCGACGACCGATTGTGAAACAGTGGATGGCACGCTTTACTCCTTATTGACACGGTTCTGCTCGCCGGCAGTTTGACGATGCTGGGTATTCTCCAACAGGGGTGCAAAAATGGCGCACGGGTAGCGCAGCGCTTTGTGACGTCTGCGGTTTCGGACAGCCCCGTATTTTTCGCAGACATGGCAAAAAACGCCATGTCTGCGCCACCCGCGGCATCGCCATTGACGCACACTATACCTTTCGAGCGCCCGCCTCCGCCACCGTGAAATTCCGACGCGGATCGAACAATAGTTTCTCACCGTGGCGGTAATAGTCAACCTGTGCCCTTTGGCTTCACGCACTTCGCCATCGACTATCTGGAAGCGAAGTCGCGTTTCGAGATTTTTCTGGCGTGCGTCCATGGGTTCAACCGCCGGCGGCTGCGAGCAACCGTTGGCAATGTCCCGCCCACAGAAGCCGAAACAAATGATTTTGCGGAACCGAACAAGGTGCCTATAATAACCCTATTCAGTTTACGGGCTCCTGCGCCGGCATGTAGACCCACACTTGATACGCCGACGAAGTTACGGCTTCGGGAACACCGGGGGTAGTGCAACATTCAGCGCAGAATCGACACCAATCTCGGAATCCACGGTGAACCCGATGCCTGGGTGCATTCGGCGGCACGGTGAATCGGATCGTTCCGGCATGACGCACAGAGCAGGTGACCGCATCTGTGAGTGCTCGGCATTCACCAAACCTTGGTAAACCTGTTCGGGTTCTAACGGCGGGAGCGATTGCAAGATGGCTAAAACATTCGGGATTGGCGATCACGTAAGGTGGAATTCCGAGGCGGGCCGGGTGTCAGGGACGATTATCGCTATCCACACCTGCGATTTTAACTACAAGGGTTATGTGCATCACGCCTCGGAAGATGATCCCCAATACGAAATCAAAAATGACAAGACCGATCATATCGCAGCCCATAAGGGCAGCGCCCTTCAACTCTTAGACGACGCGGTCAAAGTGTGACGCCGCCGCTCTTCACCATCGGCCATTCCACGTGCTGTGATTCAGGCTGGGGAGGCCGTCTATCCCCATCACCGTACAATCAAGGAGAGATGCAATGACCACAGACTCTTCGTCACCGGCCGGACCCGATTTCACTCAGGGCGTTCCGTTGGCAGATATCGCTGAAGGCGGCATGATAACAGGCCACGTCGATGGCGAGCCAGTCCTGCTCGTGCGTCAGGCGGGAAATTTGTTTGCCATCGGCGCGACATGCACGCATTATGGGGCGCCACTGGCTGACGGCCTCCTGGTAGATGACACGATCCGATGCCCATGGCACCACGCCTGCTTCAGTCTTCGCACAGGTCAGATTCTACGACAACCCGCTCTGAATGATCTCAAATGCTGGCGGGTGGAGCAGCGTGAACGCCGCGCCGTCGTGCGTGAAGCGCTGCCGGCCGCAAGTCCGCCACAGTTGACGGCTGCTGGGCTTCCCGAATCCGTGGTGATCATCGGGGGCGGCGCAGCCGGCAACGCCGCAGCGGAGAGATTGCGGCGGGAAGGATATCAAGGACCTGTCACCATGGTGAGCGCTGATCGTTCTTTGCCGTACGACCGGCCGAACTTGTCGAAAGATTATCTCGCCGGTACAGCGCAGGCCGAGTGGATGCCTTTACGCTCTCCAGAGTTCTACGCGGATCATCACATCAATGTGATATGTGACCGGCGCACCATTAAGCTCGACTCTGCGCAAGGGGCCGTGACGCTCTCGGATGGCAGCCGAATATCCTATGGTGCGTTACTGCTGGCCACAGGCGCCGAACCCGTCCGGCTCACAGTTCCCGGAGCATCTTTGCCGCACGTCCGCGTACTCCGCACTCTATCGGACTGCGA
>JBOGJT010000010.1:0-7505 GCA_050745065.1 Terriglobia bacterium | reverse complement strand
TGCACGGGCCGGACGTTTGGCGAAGAGGCTGCGGAAGCCGTGGAGACGCCGGGGCAGCAGGTCATCCTGCCGCTCGACAAGCCGCTCAAGCCCACTGGCGGGCTGTCGATTCTGCGCGGATCGCTGGCGCCGGATTCGTGCGTGATCAAACTTTCGGGACACAACAAGCGCAAACACGTCGGCCCGGCGCGCGTGTTCGAGCGCGAGGAAGATGCGCAGGCCGCGGTCAACGCGGGAAAGATCAAGCCGAACGACGTGATGGTGATTCGCTACGAAGGTCCGCGCGGCGGCCCCGGCATGCGCGAGATGCTGGGTGTAACCAGCGCCATCGTGGGTGAGGGCATGGGTGAGTCCGTGGCCCTGCTTACCGATGGGCGGTTCAGCGGCGCGACGCGCGGCCTGATGGTGGGCCACGTTGCTCCCGAAGCCGCCCTCGGCGGTCCCATCGCCGCGGTACGCGAGGGAGACATGATTGTGTTTGACATTGATGCGCGGCTGCTTCTGGCGGAGATTTCCCCGCAAGAAATCTCGAGGCGAATGGCAGCGTGGACCGCTCCGGCGCCGCATTATCCCGGCGGCGTCTTCGGAAAATACGCGCGGCTCGTTTCTTCGGCCTCGGAGGGCGCGATCACCAGAGTCGATTGGTAGGCGCGCTTCGCGGGTCGCGCTATCGCAACATCTCACCGCCGCGACTTTGGCCCCCGCCAGTACCCCGGTACCGGTACGAATAGGTTCTACAATGGGCAGCATTCCGCTTGTAAACTTGTACCAGATTTGCGGTGATGGGCTTCCGGCCGCTGCTCTGCAGGGCCGCGGAGGAGATGGCAAGAAGCGGGCGGCACAATTCGCCGTAACCCGCTGCTCATGAGCCAGCCGGCTCCTCATACTGGCAGATCAGAAAGGGGTACCCATTATGCTCACAAGTATTGTAGGAAGCAGGCGGAAACTTCTCTCGCTTGCCGCGGCCGCCGTGCTGCTGGCTATGCTCAGCGCGCCGCGCGTATTTGCTGACTCGCTGACGGCCTCATTTTATTCCGTTTCTCCTACCACCCCCGATTTTCAGCAGAAGGGGATCGATGGCAGCGCGGTGACCGGTCTGGTGCAGGCGAAGTTGGGACCTGACGGCCTGCCGGTGGTTTCCAGTTTCGGAGCCAGCTACAGCGGCCCTTCTGGAGCGATCACGGATGTAAACTCCTCAGGCGAGTTGCAGTGGTGGACCCCTGGCAACGGCGTGGCCTTCCTATCCGCGCAAACCGTCGCTCTGCCGCTGGATAATCCCTCTGACTTCTTCGTTCCGGGTCAGACCAGCGACAGCTCGCTGTTCCTCACGGCGAACTTCGAAGGGACGTTCAACTTGTCCTCGGCTCAAACCGTAACGCTGAATCTAGGCTCCGACGACGATGCATGGGTGTTCATTGACGGAAATCTGGTAGACGACGATGGCGGCATTCACGCGCTCAACACCACGCCCACCACAACCGCCAGCCTTTCCGCCGGACCACACAGCCTCGATATCTTCTGGACTGATCGTCATCAGGTGCAGGCGGGAATCGTGTTTTCTGCCAACATCCCGGTCAGCGCAACGCCGGAACCATCGAGCTTTCTCCTTTTGGGGACGGCATTGATGGGATTGGGACTGTTGTTCTACAAGCGCCGGACGGCGCAGGCCAATTAGCGCGGTTTACTGGATTTTCCGGAGATTACATATTGTAGCGGCAGCATTTGCTGTAGCGGTGGCCTCTGGCCGCCGTCATTTCGGCGCTCAGAGAGCGCCGCTACAGCAAATGCCCATCGCTGACTTATGACGCCCCGCACAGCTCCCTTTGAGTTCCGCCCCGCGCTCTTCCTTGCCGCCCTTGCGCCGTTGTGACAAAATACAGAATGCGAATCACGGCGGTGCAAGCTGGCCTCGGGAATCGAACGTGGGAGAACCGGTGCATCCTGATCTGAAGACGCTGATCGAATTGCAAAAGGCTGATAATTCCATTTCCACGCTGACCTTGCGCATTGATGCATCTCCGCTTGAAATCGAAGCCCTCAAAAAACAGTTAGACGACTTTATCCACATCCACGAAGAGCGCAAAGCGCGCCTCGCGGCGAATCAGAAGGAGCGCCGCGATCTCGACGCCGAAGTGCAAGCGATCCGGGCAAAAATCGCGCGGCACAAAGATCAGCTTTATCAGGTGAAGACGAACGAGCAGTACCGCGCCATGCAGAAGGAAGTTGACGGCGAAGAAGGAAATCTGCGCAAGGCGGAGGACCGCATTCTCGAAATGATGGTTGAGGCGGAGCAGATTGACAACCACATCCACGAGGCCGCCTCGCGCCTTCAGGGTGAAAAGTCGCGCGTCGAGGAGGAAACCCGGCGCATCGACGCATCGCGCCGGTTGGATGAAGCGGAGCGCTCCGGGCTGCTCGAGCGGCGCAAAGCGCTGACTGGGGCTTTGGGTTATGAAGTGCTTGCCCACTACGACCGTCTGCGCCGCGGACGGCACGGCATCGCGTTGGCCGAAGTGCGCGACGGCTTCTGCGGCGGCTGCCACGTGCTTCTGCGCCCCCAGGCTTATAACGAAATCCGCACCGATGATGTCTACATGACCTGCGAGGCGTGCGCCAGAATTCTCTATTACGTTGCACCCGCGGAGAGCGCCGCCGCTGCGGAGGCTGATCCTGATCCCGGACCCCAAGCCGCCGCCGGAAGCTGACCCTCACCTTTCATTCCCACCTCCCGCCATGACTGACGCTGCCCAATCCGAACCGCTCATGATTCATATTGACGGCGCATCCAGGGGAAACCCCGGCCCGGCGTCTTATGCTGTGGTGGTGAAGCGCGCGGACGGCGAGCCGGTTGCGTCCCTAGCAAAGAAACTCGGACGCGCCACCAATAACTTTGCCGAATACCAGGCGCTGCTGGCCGCACTTGAATACGCCGCCGGGAACGGCCACCGCCGGGTCAGCGTCTTCAGCGACTCCCAGCTGCTGGTTCGCCAGATTCAAGGACGCTACAAGGTGAAGAGCGAGGATTTAAAGCCGCTGCACGCCCGTGCCCTGAGCCTGATCCGGGAGTTGAATGGCTTTTCAATTACCCACGTGATGCGGGAGAAGAACCGAGAGGCGGACCGGCTGGCCAATCTTTCCTTGGATGGAAAAGTGTAGCGTTACCACGAAGACACAGCAAAAATCAGAAATCAGAAATCAGAAATTCGTATGCCAAGTCCTCCCCTCACAGTCTTGACCGAAGAAGAAAGCATGCTGCGGGCGGCGGCGTCTGAATTCGCCGCCAAGGAGATTGGCCCGCACGTGCGCGAGATGGACCGGGAAGGGGTTTTCAACAAAGACCTTCTGGGCCAGTTCTTCGCGCAGGGTTTCATGGCGATTGCGACGCCGGGGAAATACGGGGGCAGCGGGGGCAGCTTTTTCATGTCGGTGCTGGCGGTGGAGGAGTTCGCGCGCGTGGACGCCTCTGCCGCCGTCGTCATCGACGTGCAGAACACGCTGGTTGAGAACGCGATCCTGCGCTGGGGTAGCGAAGAGCAGAAGGCAAAATTCCTGCCCCGGCTCGCCCGGGATACGGTGGGCGCCTACGCGCTTTCTGAAGCTCAATCCGGGAGCGACGCCTTTGCCCTGGAAACGCGAGCCCGCGAAGACGGCAACGCCTACACGCTTAACGGGCGTAAGCTTTGGATCACCAACGCGCAAGAGGCGGGTCTCTTTATCGTTTTTGCCACGATCAAGCGCGAGCTCGGCTATCGCGGCATCACCGCGTTTGTGATCGAGCGCGGCACGCCCGGCTTTTCGGTCGGCAAGAAGGAGGATAAGCTTGGCATCCGGGCGTCGTCCACCTGCGAGCTGATCCTCGAAGATTGCCGCGTGCCCAAAGAAAACGTTCTGGGAGATCCCGGCCGTGGGTACAAAGTGGCGATCGAAACGCTCGACGAAGGCCGCATCGGGATCGCCGCGCAGATGACCGGTATCGCGCGCGGGGCGTTCGACCTTGCCGCCGCCTACGCAAAAGAACGCCGCCAGTTTAGTAAGCGCATCGCGGACTTTCAGGCCGTTCAGTTTCAGATCGCCCGGCTGGCCACGGATATCGAGGCGGCGCGCCTGCTGGTTTATAACGCCGCGCGCCTGAAGGACGCGGGCAGCGCCTTTGCCCGTGACGCCGCCATGGCCAAGTATTTTGCGTCCCAGGTGGCGGAGCGGACGGCGTCAGAAGCCATCGAGATTTTTGGCGGCTACGGCTACACCAAGGACTATCCCATCGAAAAATATTTGCGCGACGCTAAGATCGGAAAGATTTACGAAGGCACGTCGTTCATGCAATTGCAAACCATCGCCAAGCTGATCCTCGGCGAGTGAGCAGTTGTAGCGGCTTCGCATCTCGCTGTTGCGTAGGGGCTCTGCTTGCGGCGCCCGCAGATTTTGGGCGCGGCAAGCAGCGCCCCTACCATTACACATCTGCTCCGTTCCTGTTTAGAAACTCGCGGATTTTGCGAACCGCGCTCGCAAGCTCCGGCAGCCGCGCGTACGCGGCGCTGCATTTGAGCCACAGGAAATTGTCGATCGCCGGACTGCCGGAAATCACACTGTGGGGCGGAACGTCGTGTGGAACTCCGGCCTGCGAGCTCACAATCGCGTGATCTCCAATCGTCAAATGCCCCGCCACTCCCGCCTGCCCGGCGATGATAACGCCGCGGCCCAGGCGCGAGCTTCCGGCAAGGCCCGCCTGTCCGCAGAGCAGAGAGTTTTCCCCGATATCGCATCCGTGCCCGATTTGAACGAGGTTATCTACCTTGACGCCGCGCCGCAGACGCGTGGCGCCCACCGTGGCGCGGTCCACGCAGGCGTTGGATTGAATTTCGACCCCGTCTTCAATCACCACCGTTCCGGGCTGCACGATCTTGTAGTATGAGCCGTCCGCCTGCCGGGCGAACCCAAACCCATCCCCACCGACGATGGCGCCGTTTTGCAGGATCACGTCGCTTCCGATCTGTGCGTTTTCGCGCACCACCGCGTGCGCATGGGCGAAAAAACGGTCGCCAATGCGCGCTCCTTCATAGACCACTACAAAGCTTTTGAGCACGCAATCGTCGCCCAGCGTCACACCGTCTTCGATCACCACGTAAGGCCCGACGGACGGGTTGCGGCCGATCTTCGCCGTGGGTGCGATGACTGCGGTGGGATGAATGCCGCCCCGCGGACGAACGGCAGGATGAAAAAGTTCGAGCGCGTGAGCGAAGGCAAGGTAAGGGTCAGCGGCGCGGAGCAGCGCACGGCCGGGCGCCCCGACGTCAGGTCCCACGATGACGGCGGCCGCAGATGTATCCGCCAGCTTGCGAACGTATTTGGGATTGGAGAGAAACGTGAGATCGCCGGATGCCGCGTCCTCGATTCCGGCAACGCCTGAGATTTCGAGGCCGGGAGGCCCTTCAAGCCCGCAACCAATACGCGCCGCGACGTCACAAAGTCTCATGCGTTGTCTCCTTCATGCCGATAGTCTGTTTGACGGCTGGTAGCCCGAAATCTTGCATCGTTCTATTCCCTTTGCCTTGCCGGATGAGCGGCTGGTTATAAAGTTCCGCTCATCCGGCAAGACAAGGAAATCTAAGGCGCCTTTTAACGGCACGGTTAAAACCGTGCCATCCTGAGTGCCGAGCCGAACGTCATGAATAATCCGGGCTAAGCTGGGCGCGTAAAGCTCCCCTCCTAGATTAGGAGGGGTTGGGGTGGTGGATCAACCTGATCGTTTGACCGCCCGCTGGCCTTCCCCTAATCCATAAGGGGAAGTGCGACGCCAGTCTTATCGCTAGTGGCGCGCCGGCAGTGCAGGGCGTTTGATATGAAGCAAAAACGAGCGAACGGCGGGAAGAAAATCCAGGTCTTGATCGCAGATCACGAAGCGGTATTCCGCATCGGACTGCGGCGGCTGCTCACCGCGGAAGGCGATCTCGAGGTCGTAGCGGAAGCGGAGAACGCTACCCAGGCGCTTCACGCCACGCGCCAGACCCGGCCAGACGTCGTATTCATTCAAGCGGAAATTGTCCCGGAGAAATCACTGGAGATCATTACCCGGCTGCGGGCCGCGTCGCCGGGCTGTAAACTGGTGATTACCGCGACCGCGATCAAGGACAAGGAGCCGCTTCGCTATATCCGGGCGGGCGCGGCCGGCGTGATCCTGAAATCCCTCGATCCGGCCTTGTTCGTCAAATGCGCGCGCAAAGTGACGCAGGACGAAATCTGGCTGCCCAAGAAGGACGTTGCGCAGATGGCGCAGACGTTGGATGGTACGGCGCTTCACCTGCCGCGTCCCGTCGACACGCTGACGCAGCGCGAGAAAACCATCATCAGTTTGCTGGTGCAAGGATGGCGGAACCGGGAAATCGCCGGCCACTTGGTGATCAAAGAGCAGACCGTCAAAAACCATCTGCGCGCCGTGTATGACAAAGTCGGGGTCTCGGACCGCCTCGAGCTGGTGCTTTACGTCATCCACCAGCGGGTGGATCTCCCCGCAGCCCCGCCCCAAGCCCAAGCCCGGAACTAGCCCGTCACAAATGTCGCCAGGCTGCGAAGGCGCTCGTGGCGCCGCCGCAGAAGCTCGTCCACCGGAAGCGCCTTCAATTCCCGCAGGCTTGCCGCGATGAGCGGGCGAAGTATTTCGGCCGCGGCCTTTGCGTCCGTGTGCGCGCCGCCGGGTGGTTCCGGCGCGACCTCGTCGACAATTCCAAACCCCAGCAGGTCTTCCGCGGTCAGCTTTAGGATGCGCGCCGCTTCTTCTTTGTGCTCCCAATCCCGCCACAAAATGGACGAGCAGCTTTCCGGAGCGATCACAGAATAAACGGCGTTCTGCAGCATCAGCACTTTGTCGCCGATGGCGATGGCCAGGGCGCCGCCGCTCCCGCCCTCACCGTGAATGACGACAAGGATGGGGACGGGAAGCTGTGGAATCTCCTTCAGGTTGTACGCAATCGCCTCGGCCTGGCCGCGCTCCTCCGCACCCAAACCAGGATAAGCGCCCTGCGTATCCACAAAGGTGATGATCGGGAGCTGAAATTTAGCCGCCAAGCGCATCAACCGCAGCGCCTTGCGGTATCCCTCCGGCTGCGGCATGCCGAAATTCCGCGCGACCTTCTGCTTGGTGTCGCGCCCCTTCTGCTGCCCCATTACCACAACCGCCTCGCCCCCAAACCGCGCGAGACCGCAAACCATGGCGCGGTCGTCGCCGAAGCGCCGGTCGCCGTGCAGCTCGGTGAATTCGGTGAACAACATCTCGATATATTCGAGGGTATACGGGCGCTGTGGATGGCGCGCGAGCAAAACGCGCTCCCACGCCGGGTTGGTCTTGGCAGGAGCGGCGGTGGGCTTACCGAGAGACGCCAGCTGCTGCCGCAGACGGTCGATCTCCTCGCGGCTCCCGGGTGAGTCCGCCGCGGCTTCAAGCTCCGCGATCTGCCGCTCAAGCTCCCGGGTTTCTTCGGACGAGTTGGATTCTGGCGCCATCTTTTTCT
>JBOGJT010000009.1:0-2912 GCA_050745065.1 Terriglobia bacterium | reverse complement strand
GGATTCGTTAGCAAAAAGATAATCGGAATCCGACACGTAAGCAGCTCGCCGCCTGTGTGCCAAGAGCACCTCGGCTAAATCTGGGTCCAGGGGCAAGATGTCCTCGGAGGCGTCTGTCTTGGTAGGGTAATAATTTACTTGACTCATCCTCAGCGGTCTCTTCCATACAAATAGAAGCCGCCTTGGTAATGATGAGCATAGATCGAAATCCTACAGTTGCGGCTGGCGCCGCACGGACCCAGCGTTAGAGCAGTGACCAGGGCGAGATTGGAACCGCCGAAATTCAGAGCGTGCGCGTCCTTAAATGGGAGCTGTGCTGCAAGCGTGGGCGATTGCCTTTCGATATCGGCCTCGAACACGGGGCGCAAAGCGTCGTATTCGGCAGGCGCAATCGTCATTTCGGATATGGTACTCCGGGCCTCTCCTATACCGGCGCAGACAGGGCTGGGGTTGTTCTTGGGAGTACAGTCCGCATTGCCGGCCGGCGCGAACTTTCCATGAGCGTAATGGAATGACTGGACAGTCGTATCGCCACCGCCCATGTTCCAATAAAAGGCGACATCCGGCACTGGACCCCCGGAAGGAAGAAGAGCATAACCCCCGCCTCCGGACATAACAGTTAGGCGGTAGCCTTTTGCCTCGCGCACGAATAGCGCCATCGGGCAGCCCCCGTTGCCGCATCCGGAGGAGTGAGAAAAAGAGACGACGAATTCTTCGCCGAGCGCGCCCAGCTTGACCCGGCCGGCCTGGATGTGAGTAAAGTTCGTTCCTAAGCAAGGCCCCGTTTGCAAGTCCCTGGCTTTTGCGCGGTTGCAATAAGATTTGATTGCCAGCTCGAACTGAGCGTATTCACCGGGTGTTACCGCGTTTCCGAGCGGCAGCATCCTGGCAGGAATTGGAAAGCCCAAGGGTCGTGTACGTGAGTACGTTACGGGGCACCGCAGAAAGATGGTGATCAAGACAATCGCGCCAGGAAGGAAACCTCGCCATGTGATACGCTCGCCTACACCGCCCCTCCGCCAGTCAAGCGCCGCTTCCGGCAACCCAGAAATATACAATTCGTATGTCGCAAACGCAAGGGCGTTGATTGCAGCCGGGCTGAAAAGCGACGCGTGGTCCAGCGTATTCTGCGTCACAAATCCAGAGGGAGTCTCCTGGCTATAACGGGAGATGCTTACTGGTAGTCAGAGCCTTGCATTCGCACGTTCGCCAGCTTCGTTCAGCGAATTTTGACTGCTCGTCGGCCACAAACGCCGGACGTGGGATCACTCTCCGGTTTGAGGTTTCGGGCTATCCTTGGAAAAATAGGTCTCGATCTCTTCGAGCGTCTTGCCTTTGGTTTCCGGCAGCAGGAAAGCCGAGGTGAGGAAATAGAGCACTGTGCAGCCGGCGAAAAGCAGAAACATGGTGGTATAGCCGTAGCGCCCCACGGTGGGCAGAAAGATAGCGGCAAGAAAAGTTGCCACCGCCTCGTTGATGAGCAGGGCGATGCTCATGCCGTTCGAGCGGATGCGGGTCGGCATCAGCTCCGACAAGGCCAACCAGACGCAGATGCCGGGTCCCATCGCATAGAATGCGACAAAGACAAGCAGGCTGAGCGCCACAAGCCAGCCGTTCCCACGGCTAGGCAAGGGAGTAATCAGGGCGTGCAGGACGCGGAGCGGGGCAGTTCGGGCTTGGCGAAGATTGCCAAACGGGTTGGAGAAAAACGCCACCACTTGATTGGCAGGTACGCAATTTGACCGGCTAAGTTGAACCGGCGTTGATAACGCATGACTCGAGATCGCCGCCGGCGTCACCGCGCTGAAATCGCCGTAAGCATAAATGATAGTCAGCGTGGCCGGTTGTCCGGCCAGGTTGGCGTGTCCGGCTTCGGTGAGCCATTGGCGTTGCAGCATGGGGGTAAATTGCAGCTTCAAGCCAGCGTGCCCATCCACCATTGACTGGACGGACTGTCGCACGTCCACGCGCTGACGTTCGGTGCGGTGGAATAGAAAGGCCACGGCGAGCAACGACACCACGATCCCGGCTGTACCCATCGAAAGCAGAAATTTTCGCCCTTTCCGGTCCACCAGCAGCATGCCCACAATCGTGGCAAGGGTTTGCACCACGGTGAAAAGGATGTATCCCCAATGCGCCTGTACGTCCGACAAGCCGCTTTGGACCAGGATGGCGATGTTGTATCCAATGACCGAATTAATGCCGGTCGTCTGATTTAAGGCCAGGATCAAGCAGGCAAGCAGAAAAGGAAGCACGTATTTACGCCGCAGCAGGCTCTCGGCGACACGCCGCCCTGCCGCTTTGATTTTTTCCGCGGTCTGGTTCCGCTCCATTTCCTCGAGTTCAACGCGCGCCTGTTCGGGCGCACGTGAGCGTAAGAGCGCATCCATCGCAAGTTCTTTCTGGCCGCGCCGGAAAAGCCAGCGCGGCGATTCCGCCACGCCAAAGCCGCCCAACACGAAGAGCAGCCCGGGCGGGAGTGAAACCCAGAAGATGCTGCGCCAAGCGTGATCCTTAAACGCGAACAGCAGGCGCGGGTTGCCCAGCTTCGCGACGTCTTCCACCCGCAAACTGAAATACATGCCGACCACGGCGGCGATGACAATGCCGATGGTCAAAAGCCACTGAAATATCGCGGTGCCCTTGCCGCGCTCCGCCGGCGCCAGGCATTCTGCCAGGTACAGCGGCACCACCACTCCAATCAGCCCGGCGCTGACGCCTTGGCACAACCGGCCCGCGATCAGCATCCCGTAACTATGCGAGAGTGCGATGATCGGAATGCTGACGTCGAACAGTACCCCACTGAGGATCATCAGGCGTTTCCGCCCCATACGATCGGCCAGCAGGCCGGCAAACAGGGTCGAGAACACCGTACCCAACAAGACCGCCGCGACCACGAACGAAACCTGCCC
>JBOGJT010000008.1:0-11503 GCA_050745065.1 Terriglobia bacterium | reverse complement strand
CACGCGCCGCTCGCTCCGGCCCAGCCCCGTGACCAACGGGGTCATGAATTGGTGAAACTGCTTAACACTTTCTTTCCAAAGCCTGGCGTTCCATTCGATGGGCTTCATGCGCCCATGCTAAGGCTCGCCAAGGAAAAATGCAAGCTATACTTAACATAGTACTACTAGACGCCCACCAGGAAGGAGTACCCTGAAACAGTGGCGCCAAACCTTCTCGAGTTCGTCATGGAAGGCATCGTAACCGGCGATAAGACCAAGCTGTCCTTCCCGCAGAGGATACTCCTTGAGAGTCCAATATGGGGAGGAAGTCAGGACCAAGTGAACCGACTCAGGCTCCAGCCAGTCCATGTTGCGGGAGTCGCCCTGTGTATGATGTGATGGGTTGAAGGAAGAGTTTGCAGCGTCGTCGCCATGCAATGCGATTTTACCAGACTCCCTGAGAGGCACAAGCGAGTTTTTCAAGTTATTGCGGGACACTCCCTGGGCTTGCGGATAGGAAACGAATCCGGCGGATTTCATGCTATATTGGGCCGGTTCTCCATCAAGATATGCCTGCGAAAGCCAAATCAACGCGTGCCAAGCACGGGAAAGCGCGATCGGCGAATTACACGGCGCCGGCCCGGCTCCAAACTATTTTTGCAGCCTTAGACCGGCTCTTTCCTCATCCCGAGTGCGCCCTGCGGCACGAGAATGCGTTTCAACTGCTCGTCGCCACCATCCTCTCCGCCCAGTGCACGGACGAGCGGGTAAATAAGGTGACGCCGGGCCTGTTTAAGAAATATCCTACGGCACAGGATTTTGCCGCCGTGCGTCCGGAAGTATTGGCCGAGGATATTCGCTCGACGGGGTTTTTCCGCAACAAGGCGAAAAACATCGTGGGAGCGGCTCGCAAGATCGTTGCCGAATCCGGCGGCTGCGTTCCAAACACCATGGAGGATCTGTTAGGCCTTCCCGGCGTCGCGCGCAAGACCGCCAACGTGGTGCTGGGTACGGCTTTCGGGCTCGCCCACGGCGTGGTGGTGGATACGCACGTCTTCCGCATCTCTCACCGGTTGAAGCTCTCGCCCTCAAACACGCCCGAGAAGGTGGAGCAGGATTTAATCAACATCGTTCCAAAAGAACGATGGATTTCCTTTAGCCACCAGGTCATCTGGTTTGGACGGAAGATTTGCCACGCCCGCAAGCCACTCTGCGCCGAGTGCCCGGTGGAAAAGATTTGTGATTCGTCAGATAAGACGGTTAAGTGAAGGTTTTCAGCTTCCGAAAGAAGAACCGCTGGAGTCAGCAGTAGCAAAGTTCATGAAAATTACCGATGGCGCTGAGATCGCGCGATGGGTGCAGTTTCCGAGTGCGCTGTTATTGTTTGTGGTTGTGCCGGGCGACCCGGAATCCGGAGCCCCTCATGTGCTCGACCGGAAATCCAGCACATGGTACATGGTGGACTTCGAGGACGACAAATACGGCGGCTATTCCGAGGCGGATTTTGAGTGCCTGATGAATGCCTGCCGGTTCGCGCGGCTGGCCGAGCAACCGCGATTGCTTGAGACCTGCCGCTGGCGGGTGACGCCAGGCGCCGGTCCTGAGTTGCTTTGTGCTATACCGCGCAAATCGCCGCGATGGGAGCGCAGAATTGACTTGACAAGCTCTGCGGCACAGGCTTAAAAAAGAGGCTGGAGATCCTGTTCCTTCCAATTCACGCGGCCTCGTCCGGGAGCCGGGAGACTGGCCCTGGTCAAGTTGGAAATTTTACTTCCTCAATGATGCCACCAAGTTGTCGATGACCCCAATGCTATAGTGCTTCGCATCGCAGACATCACAAGACGATGTCTGCGCCACCCGCGATTTGACATCGTTCCGCACCAAGGGCAGGCCATGCGAGTGGCTGGGCCCATGGGATCGCTTGTCCCTGAAAGATCCTCCGTCAGCCACTTCAGCGTAAGTTGGCTGAGTTTCGTTCATTCAGGGCTGATCCGAATTGTTTCGCCAAAAGGCGCCGCGCGACGGGAATCGGTTACCCAAAGGACAGGATATTCCGGCACAACCGGAAATGAATCGCAGCACAGGTCGGTAAGATAAATAAAGCACGCCGGCATGATTCCCGTTCTCCGCAACTCACTCGAAGGCAGGCCGGAAATCGGCGCCGCCGGCGCGTCAAGCCGGCTCGAGCACCACCGCCGTACCGTAAGCCACGATCTCGCTCATCGTCTGGCCAATCTCAGACGAATCGAAGCGCATCGTTACGATGCCGTTGGCCCCAATGGCCTCCGCATTCGCAATCAGGCGTTTGATGGCGTGGTGGCGCGCTTCCTCCAGCATCTGCGTATACTCGTTGATCTCGCCGCCGGCGAGCGAGCGCAACCCTGCCATGATATTTCCGCCAAGACCGCGGCTGCGCACCACGAGGCCGAACACCTGCCCCTTGGTTTCCTTGACGCAATGACCCTCAACGCTTTCACTTGTGACGATGATCATGTGAGACCTCTCTCCGTCAAATTTTTATTCGATGCATCTCAGCGGGTAGCCACGGCACGATTTCTGTGCCGTGGGCTTCTCTTTACGCCCGATACGTTTCGGGCAGCATTACGTATTCAACCACGAGGGTGCAACCCTTGACCCCATTCGCATCGAGCGAGTAGCGCGGAGTTGTTTCGTAACTCCGCGGCCTGCGTCCGTAACATGCCAGGGAAAAAAGCCGCAGAGTTTCAGAACACGAAACTCTGCGCTACCTGCTCCGGCTTGGTCACCCATCCTTTGCGCACAGGGTTCGTGTGCATCTACATCAGCCGATCCGTGAATTCCTTCCTGTGCCGTACAGACCCATCCCAAAACTGATACTGCCGCGACCGCTCGAACACCCCAAGGATTGTGGGATACTCGGAGCCTTGGAAAAAACTCGCACGTCGGCGCAGGTTCACCGTCACGAAGAAAACTCGGTCCGCCTCCCGCAGCCGATGGACATGCGACACGCCGCCATCCTATCACCGCGCGAACCTGAAGGGAAACTATGTTATATCTTGTCAACGCGTAGAAGGCGAAAGAGCCCGGTGAACCGATCGCGCACAATTACCCTTGCGCTCGGAGGCACCCAACTTTTTGCCGACGGACCAAAGGGCGAGCTGCGCTGATATCATCGCGCCGCAGCAACTGGAGAAGAATGACGCTGAATGTGTATCTGGCTACCGGAATTGTCCTCCTGGGCGGAGTGCTCCAGGGTGTATTCGCGTTTCCCATGAAGCGCATGCCGCGCTGGCGATGGGAGAATACCTGGTTGGTTTACTCAATTGCGGCGATGCTCGTCTTCCCGTGGATTATCGTGTTGGCTGGCGTCCCGCACTTCGAGTATGTGTTGCGGGCAGCGCACGGCGCTACCATCGCGGAAGTGTTGCTGTTCGGGTTCATGTGGGGAGTGGGATCAACGCTGTTCGGCCTTGGACTTAGCCGAGTGGGCATGGCGCTCACGTTTGCCATAGTCCTAGGCGTTACCGCCTCTCTGGGATCACTCTTGCCGCTTGCCGTGTTCCACCCAAACGAATTGTTTACGCCCCAAGGCTACTTGCTGCTTTTGGGGCTGGCGATCGTGATCATCGGCATTCTCTTCACCGCGGTGGCGGGCCAGCGCAGGGAACGGGAACTCTCCAGTCAGACGGCGAACCGCAGCGGGGCCGTCTTCTGGATTGGATTAGTGATTTGTATTATCTCCGGAATTTTTTCGGCCATGCTCAACCTCAGTTTTGTGTTTGGCAACGAATTGCAAAGGGCCGCCCAGTCCGCGGGCGCTTCACCGGCGATGGCGTCAAATGTGATTTGGGCGCTTGCCTTGAGCGCAGGTTTCCTTGCTAACGGCGGATATTGTGTTTACCTTATGCAGAAGAACCATACCTGGGGCATGCTGAGCCGGGCGGACGTCACCGCGCTTTACTGGTTGGGAGCGATTGTGATGGGGGCGTTGTGGTTCTCGGGTATCACGTTCTACGGAATGGGCGCGAGCGCGCTGGGGGCCCTCGGCGCCGTCGTGGGCTGGCCGCTCTTCATGGCAATGAATATCATTGCCTCGAACATATTGGGAACCGCAACGGGTGAGTGGAAGGGCGCCAGCCGCCTTACATATACCTACTCGTGGACGGGAATTTCGGTGTTGCTCGTTGCCATTTACGTGATCTCTCGCGCCAGCAAATTTTAAGTTGCCTTCAGGCATACAAATAAAACGCCTCGTAGCCAGCGCAATCGTTGAGAAACGAGAAAGGCCTATCGATAACTTTGTCGAGGTGACACCATGAAGAGAGTGGCGTTTGTCTTAAAGGTAAAAAGCGACAAGCTCGAAGAATACAAACAGCATCACCGTGCAGTCTGGCCGGAGATGCTTGATGCTCTCCGGCGGGCAGGATGGCATAACTATTCGTTATTCACGAGGGGCGATGGATTGCTGTTCGGCTACTTCGAAACACCGGAGACTTTTCAGGCGGCCCTTGACGCGATGGACAAAGAAAAAATCAATTTGACGTGGCAAAAATTCATGGAACCGTATTTTGAATCGCTAAATGCCAGCCGTCCCGATGAAGCGATGCTCGAGTTAGAAGAAGTTTTCCATCTTGAATAATACAGCTTGGTGTCCGATACGGCTGCATTAGCGCTACCAAATCAGCGCCGCGGGCGACCGGCCGGAGAGAACTTCCTCATCCAGCTCATAGCCGAATCCGGGCGTGTCGCTTAATTCAACGAAGCCGCCCCGAGGTTGAGGCTCTCCTTTGAGCAGCGGCTTGCCGCCTTGCGCGAAAATGTCCACGAACTCGGCGCGCGGTGCGTTCGAGGTGGAGATGACGAAATGGTAGGTGGGTGCGCCCACCCCGTGCGGGATCACCGGCAGGTTATACGCGCTGGCCATGGCAGCGATCTTCTTCAATTCGGAGAGGCCGCCCGCACGGTAAATATCAGGCTGGAGAATATCCACCGCTTTCTTCTCTATCAAGTCCCGGAAGCCGTAGCGGGTGAATTCGTGCTCGCCCCCGGCGATCAGCATATCGGGTACGGCGTCTTTGATGCGGCGATAATCATCAATCTGGTCTGGCGGTACGGGCTCTTCCATCCAAAGCACCCGGTACGGTGCGACGGCGCGCGCCAGACGGATGGCGTAAGGCACGTCGAGCGCCATGTAGCAATCGAGCATGATATCGCCGTCGGGGCCGGCCAGTTTGCGTGTTTTTTCAACCAGAGCCACGTTTTTGCGCAGCCCCTCCTCACCATCCGCGGGGCCATGGGGCACAGCCAGCTTGACATGACGGAAGCCCTCCTTCACATGGCGTTCCGTAAGATTGCCGGTAACATAGACGGAAGTCCGCTCCTTGGTCTTGCCGCCTGCCAGATTGTAGACGGGCTGGCCCAGAACCTTTCCCACCAGATCCCAAAGAGCCAGGTCAATCGCGCTGATCATTTCGATGACGGCCCCCTTGCGCCCGTAGAACTGCGAGGCACGGAACATTTGTTCCCAAAGGAGCTCGATATTGAAAGGGTTCTGGTTGAGTAGGAGGCGCTTAAATTGACCCTCGATCATCGGCTGGGCGAGGTTGCCCTTGCCTCCACCCATCGTGCCGAGCCCGGAGTGGCCGGAATCCGTCCGCAACTCTATAATTGCCGAGGTCATCGGGCCGAACCAGCTCGATCGCTTCTCGCGGTAGGCCGGATACTGGGACATCGGGTTGGCCACAAGGCCATCACTTAGCCAGGATCCGTGCATCGGTATGGCGTGAGCTTTGATCTCAGTAATGCGCAGTGTTGATCTCCTATCACCTCAGTCGCAGCACAGCCACCCCAAACCCGCTGAGCGTAAACGCATCGTCTGAAAGCTGCGCCGACGCCGGCGGCTGTTCGCCAGTGGTCTGGTCCACGTATTCTTCGGTGGCGCCGATCGCGCCTGGGATTGTGATCTTGAACGCACGGTTTCTTTCGTTCGCCAGTAGGACCTTCCGCCTTCCATCTGGCATGACAAAAGCCTGTACATAGATGTACGGATCGCTGATTCGGCCCTGCACCAGTTTGTCGCCTGGGCCGAAATTTTCATGCAGCAGCTTCAGCGTCCAGAAGCGGGCATTGGGCTGGCCGGTTTTCCAGTCCACCATGGAAACGCTGGGGAATTGGGATGGATATCCCACCAACTGCGATTCGCCGGCCACTTCAACTCCAAGCTGCGCAAGATGGCCGTAAAGATAAGCGTACATGGCCGAGCAAAGGTTCCAGTATGAATTGGGAATGGGCAGCTTTCCCTGCGGATCGCCCGGCAGAATCGCGCCCAGTTCGTCAGCATCGGTGCCAGTCCCCGGCGAGAGGCGCTGGCGAGTGGCCTGAATGTATCTCACGCTAGTGAGAAAACGGTTGGCTTGGTCGAAAAACGTATATGGCCACGCGCTGGAACTCTCATCCGCAGGCGGCGACGCATAGAAATGATAGGAAATCATATCGAGCCGGATCCCCGGCTTGTGATTTTTGTGGTTCAGAAAGTAATCAAAGAATTGCGGTTCCTGGGAGGGGTCTGCCAACGCCATTCCCACGAACTTAATGTTCGGGTCAACCCTGTGGATCGCGCCAGAGATTGCGTCGTAGATGTGCGTATAAAATTCGGGCGTCATGCGGTGCTCGAAATCGACCTCATTGAGAATTTCCCAATAGGCGATCTTGTAATGATGATCCGATGTGTGCTCGTGCCCGTATTCGTCCTTGAAACCCCCGCGCGTGTACCAGCTCACCAGACGGCCGTAATAATCCGCCACTTGCTTCATGCTCGGATCGACCAGCTCGGCTCCCTGCTCGTAGTGCCAATCAGCTTGGCCGGGGTTCGCAGGGTACGCCACGGGTTTTGAAGTCTTCCACATCCACTGGGGAATCGTGCTGAAGTTGACGATCACGGAGTGCCCTGCCGTCGCCTTCATAAAGTCTTCCATCATGGGATCGATCAGCGAGAAATCCCATGAAGTCTTACCATTTGCAGGCGGCTCCAGTTCGGCAACGGCGAGCTTTGGATAGGGTAGCCAAGGGACGTAGCGAACATAGTCGGCGCCAAGACCCTGGAGCGCTTCAAAAACGCGATTGTGGATCGCGGATCCGCGTCGAAGCGGCGGATTGACGACCACCTGAAGCGTGGGCGTCGTCTTGGAAACGCCGGTCACGCTGTTCCAGTTCACCGTCACCTGGCAGGATTCGATGGCCGTGGGATTGTTCGCAGTCTGTGCGGAATGTTGCCGACCGCACGCCGAAAAGACGGCCGGGACGAGTCCCGCCAGAATGAAACACGAATGCAGCTTTTTTCTTCGCATGATCACCAAACTCCAGGAACACCAGGTTGCGCACCGCACGGTCGGCGGCCGCGAACTATACCGTGCAAGCGTTCGCAGGTTCAGGCGAAACATTATCTCGATCGTCCGAATGGCAGGCGTAAGTATAGCCGAAGACCGTGTTTTGCGCCGTATCGAGGCCGCCGTTCTCTGGCGCTGTCTCCTAATTCCTTGTGTTCTTGCTTTCTTATGTTGAGGGGCTTGAGTTCTGGCCAGGCGCCTCCACGCTTCCGCAGTGTTAAAGACCGCGGCGGTGCACCCTGATCTATGGATCCTTTGCTCGGCCCATCTGTGCATGACGTCATAAGTGAGCGGCGTGCGACTCTGTAGCGGCGCTCCCTTCCTTCGTCAGGGCAGGCTCCGAGCGCCGCTGCAGCAAATGGCGATCGCTGACGTATGATGCCCCATACACGCAAGGCGCTTTCCGGATTCGGGACGATCGAGTCTTCAATTGCATGGTATAGTGTAGACGGAGTAAAAGCGTCTGTTTTATTGACTAAACTGGCCAAATTTAACCATAATTATCTGCCCGCGGAGGGAATCATGAGAAATGCGATTTTGAAGTGCTTAGCGGGATGCGTGCTCGGCGCGTTGGTTTTCCTCTCGCCTGCTTGGGGGCAAACCGTTACCGGCTCGATCACTGGCCAAGTGACGGACCCGAGCGGCGCCGTCATCGTTGGCGCAACGGTTACGGCAGAGAACACCGCAACTTCCGTCAAATCTGTGGTCAAGACAAATGGATCTGGCGTCTACACCATTCGATTCCTTCCCAGCGGCGCCTACGCGCTGACCGTCGAGGAAAGGGGGTTCAGTACGGAGAATATTGCCGCGTTCCCGGTGGAGATCGCGCAGACCGTGAAGATCAACGTTGCGCTGAAAATCGAAAGCGTCACGAAGGTGCAGGTTACTGCGAACGCGCACCCGATTCTCAACACCACCAACGCGACGCTGGGGAACACCCTCACGACCGCGGAGATCGCCAACTTTCCGTTGAACGGCCGCAACTTCTCTTCGCTCACCATTTTTCAGCCGGGGGCCGTGGCTACCGATCCGACCGGCATGACCGGAGGCAACGCCATCGAGCGTAACACCTACAATAATGGCGTTGCGTCGATCGACGGCAATCGTCAGCAGGCGAACGACTACGTGCTCGAAGGCGCCGACGACAACGAGCCGCAGAATAACCTCATCGCGTACAACCCGGCGCCTGACGCGATTGCCGAGCTGCGCGTCGTCTCGTCGAACGGGAACGCCACATACGGAAACACCAACGGCGGCACGGTGATCACCGTGTTGAAGTCCGGCACCAACAAGTACCACGGCTCGCTGTACGGTTTCCTCGAAAACTACAGACTCGACGCCAACACTTGGGGCAACGATTTGACGGGCAGCCCTAAATCCCACTATACGCAGACCATTTTTGGCGGAACATTCGGCGGACCGATCCTGCACAATAAGCTCTTCTTTTTTGGCGACTATGAGGGCATACGCCGCAACTTCGCGCAGCCGGACTCGCAAGCCAGCGTCCTCACTCCCGCGATGCTCAAGGGGGATTTCTCGGCGCTGAACGCTTTAGGCATTCAGCTTTACGACCCGCTGAACAATAACGCGCCTTACCCGAACAACCAGATCCCGGTTGTGAATCCGGTGGCACAGTATCTGGCCGCCCACTCCAACATTTATCCGGCGCCTAACCGGCCGCCCGAGGCTACGACTGCAATTGGGAACAACTACGTGGGTCCGCAGTCAAGTTACATCCGCAACAATCAGGAAGATTTCAAAGTAGACTGGAGCCCCACCCTCAACGACCGGCTTAGCGGCTTTTACTCTCAAGGCACCGGCAGCGACTTTACGTCCGCCATTATCCCCGTGTTTTTTCCCTCGCACAGTAGCTATCCGACTAAGATCGCAGGCGCAACTTTCGTGCATACCTTCTCCCCGACTCTCGTCAATGAGTTTCGCGCCGGCTTCACACGCGTGCGATGGAACAACGGCGTTCCGAGCGACCCCTCCGGACTTTTCGGCCTCAAGGGCGACTCGATTGTAGGCATCCCCTTTGGCGCGCAGTCTTACGTCGGATTTAGCGGCCAGGGCATCAGCGGCGCAAGCTACATCGGAACCAACGCCAACCCGCAAGTCTTTATTGATAACACCTATATCTACTCCGACGATCTGACCTGGCAGCACGGACGGCACTTGTTCATGATGGGCGGGCAAGCGATCCGTTATCAGCAAAACTACCTCAATGCCGGCAACGTTGGATTTCTGGGGACGTTCAACTATAGCGGCTCTTTCTCAGCAAATCTAAACGCGGCCAACGGGCCGGGGTACGGTGCGGCCGATTTTATGCTGGATCGCGCCTCCAATAGGCAGCTTGCTTCGCCTCTCGGCAACGTCGGTAACCGGCAATGGCGGCTTGCCGGCTATTTCCAGGATGATTTCAAGATGTCTCCCAAGCTCACGCTCACTCTTGGAATTCGCTACGAGTACGATCAGCCGTGGTACGAGGCTCACAACAGGACTGCAAACGTTCTTCCAGACGGCACCGTGGAATACGCGGGCCAGGTCCCCGCCGGCGCCGTTCCAGGATCGATCGTCTGCCCCATGCGGGCCTGCTACAACGCTAACTACACCCAGTTCATGCCGCGCGTGGGCTTCGCGTATCAAGTGTCCCCCAAATTCGTCGTTCGCGGCGGCTACGCCGGAACCAGCTTCTTTGAGGGTTATTCGTTCAATCAGCGCCTGACTTCCAGCCCTCCCTTTACTCTTGCCATCAATCAAAGCGCCGTTCTTCCGTCAAGCACTTCTGGCGGAGTGCCCTTCACGGTGCAAGAAGGATTCGGCGGAGCATTTGGCACTAACCCGAATTACAACCTCTACTCGATCTGGCCGCAGGATACGAAACCTGCGTACATCCATGAGTACAACCTCACCACCGAATACGCGCTGACCAACGAGATGTCATTGAGCGTTGGCTACGTCGGCCAGAACGGCTTTAACCTCGCCGACTACTTCAATGGCAATCAACTGACGCTGGCCCAGGCGCGAGTTGTCTCGAATCTTGGCTGCGGCGCCACGTTTTCACCCGCGGATCAGTCGCCCTACTACGCGCTGGTCGGAGAGTGCGGAACAACCCTGGTGACTGAGTCTGAAGGCAGGATGAACTACAATGCCGCCCAGGTCACCGTACGCGAGCGAACTCATGATGGTCTGGATTTTACGGCCAACTACACATACGCAAAATCACTAACCGATTCTTCGGGGAATTATGCCGTGAGCGGCACCAGTTTCAACGGATCGACCTTCGAAAACGCATACGACAAGTTTGCAGATTGGGGTCCGTCCGCGATGGATATCCGGCACAGCCTGAACATCATTGCCGTTTACGACCTTCCCTTTGGTCCGGGCCGGGCTTTCGGCGGCAACGCCAACGGATTTCTGGACGCGGCGTTCGGGGGATGGAGGCTTTCGGCGTCGGCCATCGTTTATTCGGGATTTCCCGTCACCATCTTCGGCCCCGACAACAGCAACAGCTTAGGCGTTTTTGGTTTTAGCCGGGCAAACGAATACCGCCCGCTCGTGGTGCAGAATCGCACGATCAATAACTGGTGGGGCACCGGTCCCGCCGCGCAGCCCTGTATTACGGCCGGCGTGGACAATGGAACCTGTGCTTATGGAGCGGCAGGTTCGTTTACCTTCGGTGACGCCGCCAACAGCACCGAGCGCGGTCCCGGCTACCAGCAACTGGATACGTCCTTATTTAAAAATTTCCATATTCGGGAAAGCCAAATACTAAGCTTCCGCGTGGATTTCTTCAATGTCTTTAATACTCCGAGTTATGGAAATCCCGCCAACGGGATTAGCCCTACCGGCTTCGGTCTGATCAATGGCGTTCGCTCCCCGCCGCGCCAGATCCAGTTCAGTTTGGATTACCGCTTTTAGTCCCAACACTGTTCACTTAGCGGATTTTTCGCCGCGTGCGAAGATTTTATCCACATGTCATTCTGAGCGGAGCGAAGAACCTGCTTTTCCCGTTTGATTTAGAAGCAGATTCTTCGCTCCGCTCAGAATGACAGGCACTTACTTCTTTCGCACAATGGCAAGTCGCCCCCTAAGTGAACAGTGTTGAGTTTAACCCCGATTATTCATGAAGTTCGGTTCGACAGTCAGGAGGGCACGGC
>JBOGJT010000007.1:0-24877 GCA_050745065.1 Terriglobia bacterium | reverse complement strand
TAGGCGTTTAGCGTCTGTGGAACGGATCGAACGCGGCCCACGTGGCAGACCAGGCATTCGGGCGTCACGGGGCGGTAAAAATCCGGAGAGCGCTGGCGTTCATAGCCGGGTGACATGCCCCAGCCGTGGCTTGGGTAGTACGTCAGCGGCGATTGGAAGAGATGGTTGCCGATGCTGACGAGGTAACCGATGGCGTGGCTCCCGGAGCCGATGGAATACGCCACTCGGTATTGCGAGGTGACGCCATCGCGCTCGATCTGTTGCACCATCCGCCCGTCACCAGATCGGATCGTGAATATCGTTCGGGAGACGGAATGAAAATATGCGCCCGAAGGCCCACGATCCGGAGCGCCCATTGACTGGCCCATCGGAGTTGCCAGAAAGCCCCTCACTTCCTGCGCGTGGCAGCGCGCGCAGGGTTGGACGGCAGCGGCAAACGAAGCACAGCCGAAGATGACCAACGGAAGGAGAGCGTGATGGGAGCGCCGAGAGTGTCTCAGCATCGGCGGGGAAAAGATGCTGTACCGGTGACTTCCGGCCGCCGGTCTTTACGAGCAACAACCGGCGCTCAGAGAGCGCCGCTACAGCTTCGCAAGCAGCGCCTTACGGCAAAAACTGCGGGCGGCGCAGACGTACCACTGTTGCAGATCTGCGCCGCCACTCACGCATCAGAATTTGATATCAAGCCCCAATTGGATATTCCGGGGATTACCGGCCCCGGTGATGAATCCAAAATTTGAGCTTGTAACACCCGTACTGATGCCCGTGAACGAGGCAGTGTTGAGTACGTTGAAGAAGTCGGCCCGGAACTGATAGCCCACTTTTCCGCTTTCGGTAAAGTTACCGCTCTTCAAAAGGCTCAGGTCCCAGTTGTCGTAACCAGGTCCCAGAAACAGGCCTTTTGGAGCGGTTCCAGCCAACGTTCCCAGAGTCCCTGTCTTGGCGCTCGGCTGGAAGAAGCACGAAGTGTTGAAAAATTCGCTGAACGACTTGTTTCCGTTGTACGAGCAGTTCGGCACGAGTTGCGCGTACTCAGAACCTCCGACCAAGCTGACGCCGTTGCCGAGTACATCGCCGCTGGCGCCGACGCTCTGCGGTTCGCCGCTTTCGAGAGCCACATCACCAGCAAGCTCCCATCCGCCCAGCGTCTCGCTGGCCAGCCGGCTGTTCTTGTAAGGAGTTGGGATCGTGTATACGTACGTGAGAATCAGCACGTTGGGGCGGCTGAAACCGGCCGGCCCCCAGTTGTAACCAGGATCGTATGTGTTAGTTACGACAGCATAGATACTGTCGCCAAGATCCAGCGTCTTCGAATACGTGTAAGAGACGCCAAGTGCGAGCCCGGACGCCATATGGCGCTGCAGGCTCACTTGCAGCGAGTTGTAGCCGGAACTGCCTTCTTGCAGGGTCGCCTCGGCGCCGCCGATCCCCAAGTAAGGCCGGAGCGCTGCCTGATTGATGCCCGCGTTCGCCGGGCTATTGAATGTGCCGAGAGCGGGCTGATTCAAATCCGCATTGATCGGCAGGTTCCGGGCCTGATCTGCCACGTAGCCAACGTCCAGCATAGTGCTGTTGGTCAGCATGTGCTGAACGCTGAAGCTCCATTGGTAAACCACCGGAGTTTTGTTCAGTAGGTCTTGGCCGGTCATCGGGATTGTGAGCAGTGCACCCGGCGTTCCGCCGGGGTTATCCGCGCTGCCGCTGAATACTTCTGTCGCAAGTTGGAACGGCGGCAGGCCGCCCATCAAAGTGACGTCGCTTAGCGTGTTGTGGTTGTAAAAAATACCGGCGCCACCGCGGATTGCCCATTTGCCCGATCCTGTCGGGTCAAAAGCAAATCCGAGGCGAGGCTGAAAGTCCTTGAACTGACTGGCGATGATCGAGGGGCTGAGGCCTTTCAGCATGCCGTCGTTGCGAAGGGTCGTGTTGACCGACGCGAGGTTCGCCTGCGTGAGCGGCTGCCCGAAGATCGCGAAATGGCCCACCGCCGACTCAGGAAGCTGATTGCAGGGCAACCCAACGCCGTTGTACGGATTGCCCGTTCCGGGGATAAGTTGCCCGTTCGCGGGATTGATCTGCACGGCTTGAGTGAAGGAGTAAAACTGCGGGCTGAACATGGCGAAGTTGCACCACGCGCTGCGGTAGGGCTGGAAATAATCCCAGCGTAGCCCGCCCTGGATCGTGAGTCTGGGAGTCACTTTCCAGCTATCTTGCCCGAACAGCCCAATCTGAAACGCGTGCCACGGCGTGTAGTTGCGCCAGCCGAGCTCGGAGTAGTTGTCGAAATTCCCAAGCAGGGTGTCCGCGTATGGAGAACCGGTGGATTTCGGATTCGAAGCGTCAAACGTGAACTGCCCGTTCATGTTGTTGCCGATTCCGCCGCCTGGAGTCACGCGCACCTGGTCGTGATCGTTTTCGCCATCGTGCTCCCACCACACACCCATCTTTACAGTGTGGTTTCCGGAGATTTTCGTGAGAACGTCCTGAATATCATAAACGTGGCCTGTGCTGCCGGAAGGATACGGCAATCCGCTGATGCTCGGATAGCCACTAATGTCCACGGTCGGAATCTTGTCTGCTACGTCCTTGCTTGGGGCTCCGAGGATGTAAGGGTAATCGATGCCGAGCGTGGTGCGATCGAGACCGTTGCCAGCAGGGCCGCCGCCGGGCACCAGCACGTGAACGATGTCTTCGTTGACGCCGAAGTTGAAGTCATTGAGAAGCGTGGGGCTCAGCGTGCTGGTGAAGTCGATCGAGCCGCCGCGCTGCCGTAATTCGGTGGTTTGGGTAAGCAACTGGCTGCTTGAGCCGCTGGCGCCCGGATTCGGCGGAGTCTGATCAAAGTGGCGCAGCGTTACTGAGAGATGGTTCCTCGGAGTCACGTTGTAGTCGCCCTTGATGTCGTCTACGCGTTGCGTCAGGTGAGAGTTGTAGTCGTAAAACTGGTTGTTGGCTTCGCCCAAATTGGTGCCGGGAGTGTTCGGCTCGATAAAAAGATGTGCCATCGCCGCGCCGTTCGGACTCCAGAGAACCTGTGGGACGGTGTCACCTGGGAAGGGCTGGCCGGCCACGAGACCGTCCACTCCGTTCAAATAAGTCGGTACCACGGGGCAGGTGCTCTCCTTCACAGCGCAGGAGTTTGTGAAATCGCCGTTCCGGTCTGCCATGCTGGGCACGGTGTTCAATCCCGCGTTTCCGGTGGTCTGGCGGATCCATTCCTCCGTCCAGAAGAAATAAAGCTTCTGATGCTTCGGAATCACCTGCCCGCCGAAGTCAAACCCGAAGTCGTTGTACGTCAGTTTCGGAACTGTAGTCGAGAAAAACGATCGCGCGTTGAAGGCGTCGTTGCGCAAATATTCGAACGCGTCACCGTGGTAGTGATTCGTGCCCGATTTCATCTGCACCACGATCTGTCCGCCGGCCGCGCGACCGTACTCGGGCATGTAACTGTTTGTAACGATGTTCACTTCCTGGACGGCGTTGAGGCTCGGCTGCGCCACACTGGCGCCGTTCGCACGCGTGCGAGTGGAAGGAGCGCCGTCAATGAGCAGATTGTTGGACTCGCCGCTTAAGCCGTTCACCATCGTGCATTGCGAGGCAAACGTGCTGGTTCCCTCGAAACTATTGAACGTAAATCCCGTAGCGACGCCCGGTTGGAGTGCCAGAAGGCTTTCAAAATTGCGCCCGTTCGTCGGCAACTGGGACATGTAGGTGGAACTGATCACGCGCGAAACCTGCGCGGTGGAAGTCTGGACGTGCACGATCGCGGCCCTCACGGTCACCGCTTGCGTGATCGCGCCGACCTGCAGCGCGATGCGCAACGAGACGCTGCTCGCCGGATCGAGGTGCAGGTCTTCTTGGGCGTATTTTTTGAAGCCCGTCTTACTGGCCTCGACTGTGTAATTGGCCGAAGGCAGATTGGGTACCGTGAAAAAGCCCGAGGCATTGGTGGTGCTGCTGGACGCCGCCTTCGTTCCGACGTTCGTAATTGTGATCTGGACCCCAGGAACCACCGCGCCTGACGGGTCCGTGACGATGCCGCTGATCGTGCTGAGTACCGCCGTCTGAGCGTGCACCGCGACCGGCGCCAAGGCGAACATTGCTGCCGCAAACGCCAGAGGTGGTAAAGCCAAAAACCGCATTCTCCGCCGCATAGTCTCCTCCTTCAGCCGTTGTCCGAAAACACCCCGTTGAGTGATAGCATAGAGCGAGGTCGTGCTCTTCGCCGCTCAAGCGCTTTGGCGTACTCTGGATCGGCCAAGTCAAATATCTCTGTCGTCCATCCTAGTATTAACGGGCCGAGTATAATTTAAAAAAATGCCGATCGCAAGCGGAAATTGCAGCAGGAAACCGGAACCGGTCAGCGACGCCTGCCTCCGAGCTGGCGTTGGGCGTCGAGCATTTTGGGAAAGGCTGCCGCATAGCGTTCGTCGGTCCGGAGAAGCATCGTGGCGTTGCCTTGCTCTTCGTAGATTCCGACAAGATCAACGTAGGGCTGCCGCATGATGGGGTCAAGCTGCAACGCGTGATTCAGGTACTCGATCGCTTTCTGCTCGTTACCCGCAGCCTTCAAAGCGAGCGCCGCGTGAAGGTAGTCTGGAGCGTTATTCGGCTGGATCTGGATCACGCGCTCAAACATCGCTTCGGCCTCCGCCGCGTGATGAGCACCCAACAGCACTTGGCCGGCAGCCGTGAGTACCGCAGGGTCGTTCGGGAAGCGCGGCAGGCATTTGACGAGCAGACGGTATCCGCGCTGAATCATGGCAAGCGATTTCACGCGTTCTCCCACTTCGATATCTGCCAGGCCCAGATTGCGCCGGGCGAATTGCGGCGGCGGCTCGCGCCACGGGACGAGTACACCGGCCCGCTCAGCAAAGGTCGAGGCGGGCGAGGAGGCGGTCGTGAAAGCTTTGCCGGCCGCAATTTGTTGCGGCGGGTAAATGGCGATGCGATGATCGGTGAAAATCGTGTGGCCGCCGTTCGTCACTGGCAGCCGCGGCATATGGCAATCGATGCAATTCTCGTTCGGTTTGGGATGAGTCTTGAGCAGCTCGGCGCCATGGCAGGAGAGGCAGCGCGCGCGGTAGTAGGCCTCAGGATGCACGGGGAGCCGGTGGGGATTATGGCATGTTCCGCACCAGAGTTTGCCGCCGCTCATTCGCGCGCACTCGCTCAGTGCAAGCTGCTGCGACTGGCTGATGACCGTGAGCGCGTCGGGATGCTTCGGATCCCGCGAGGATTTGTAAACATATACACTGAACACGTTTTCCATGGATTCGCCCGGGCGGAAATCGCTCAATTTCCTGCCCGGATTGACGATGAACGCCTCGCCGCTCAAGTGACACTGCTCGCAGACGCTGTCTCGGGCTGCCGGCGCCAATTTGGCGGGATTCACTATCGATCCGGGCACGGGGTTGCGCAGATGGGCTTCGGCCGGGCCGTGGCAGCGCTCGCACGTGATGCCCATGTGCTCTCCGGCGAACGGTGGGCTTTCGTACCCGTTCACGGTTCCAGCGACCGGAAGAGCCCGGCTTGCGTGGCAGAACAAACAGTGGGGAACGATAGGCCGGTAAAAATCGGGAGCGAGCGCGTTCTCATATCCGGGCGCCATACTCCATCGCGCGCGACGCGGGTAATAGCAGAGCGGAGATTGAAAAAGGCGCCCGCTTACCTCGATGAGGTATGAGACGGCGTGAGCGCCCGAGCCGACCGCGTAAGCGATCGGATGGTTAGCGGAGAGCCCGCCGCGCGAGATTTGCTGATCGAGCGTCGAGCCATGATACTTAATCGAAAATTCGGTTTGCGAGATCGAATGAAAGAATTTCCCGGCGGGCTCGGGTGCAGGAAGGCTCACGGAATGTGCCATGGGTGTTGCCTGGAATCCTCCGACTTCACCGGGATGGCACTGGGCGCAACGTTCGGCCGATAAAGCGGGGAGGGTGGCCAGAACAAGCACGGCGGCGCCCAGCGTGCCAAAATTCAATGTACGCTTGGCAGCCAAACGGCTTCGCATGACGCCCTCATTGTTCTTCAACGCGTGACGCGAAGTCAATCCACCTGTGGGCGCGTTGGCGTGATCGGCGGGTTAGTGTAAATTGGAACTCCATGCGAAGGCGGGAATTCATCTGGACACTCGGCGCAAGTTTCGGCGCGGCGCGAGCTGCGCTCGCGGACTATAGCGTCGTCTCTGAAAAGCCTCTCATTGCGCAATTCAACCTTGAATCGGTGGACAGCCGTTATACGCCCGCGGCCGAGTTCTACGTTCGAAACCATTTTGCAGTGCCGGTGGCTTCGAGCGTGTCTTCGATTCAGATCACCGGCGAAGTGAAAGGAAGCGCGGTCGTTACCGAAACCGACGTGGCGCGCCTCAAGCTCCGGCAGCTTGGCGCGGTCCTTGAATGCTCGGGAGACGGAACGAGCCCGTACGCGCTGGCTGGTAATGCGCTCTGGCAAGGCTGGTCGCTGCGCGACGTGGTGGAACTTGCTGCACCGAAGCCAGGAGCGGCGTACCTTCATCTTTACGGCGCCGACGGATTTGTGCGCAGCGTTCCAATTCAGCGCCTCGAAGAAAACGCGATGCTCGCGACGCGCTTGAATCAGGCGCCGCTTCTTCCGAACCACGGTGCGCCTTGGCGCGCGTTTTTCCCTGGCTATTACGGCATGGATTCGGTCAAGTGGTTGAGCAGGATCGAAGTCGCTCGCGATCCGATCCCGCCTGTGCCCGATGAATACTGGGCGATGGTACAAGGCAAGTCGGGCAAGGTGGAGCGGCGGCCGCTGCCCGCCATCCAGTTGAAGTCCGCGTTTATTTACCCGGACGTCGGCGCGGTTTTGCGCGCGGGTATCTTGAACGCGCGCGGCCTCGCGTGGTCTGGCGGCGCGCCGATCATGGCTGTGGAAGTCTCAGTCGACGGGGGGGAAAGCTGGCGGCTGGCTGAGATCGAACCCGCGGGAAAGTATGAGTGGCGCTTCTGGCGGGCCAGCCTCGACCTGACTCAGACCGGAGTTGCGCAACTCGCGTGCAAGGCCCTCGACCAAGCCGGTCACGAGCAACCGGCCACGCGCCCGCCCAATCGGCTCGACGATTATGCGGACAACACCATCGAGCGGATCCGAGTTATCGTAATTTGACTGGCATCCGCGGCGCCTTACTTTCCCAAAATAAGCGCTTCGTAGACGGGAAGAGGAATTCGGAATCGCAGCTTCGGATCGAGATGAAGACCTTCCTCAAGCTCGCGGCGCGCCTCGGGCGTTAGGCGGCCGGCTTCTGAAGCCAGCATCAGGCCCTTTTCGACGTAAGCGGCCGCGAGATCAGGCGCGAGCTCGAGCGCCTGGCTCAGTTCCGCTTTCGCCTGCGCTTTCTCCCCTTTTTGAAGGAGCACGAGCGCCAAATTCAAATGCGCCTGCGCGAGGCCGGGCTGTGCTCGGACCGCTTTGCGGAACTGACCCAGCGCTTCGTCGGTTTTGCCCACGGCCAGCAAAGCGTTGCCGTAATTGTTGAGCGCCTTGGCGAGCGCCGGGTCGGCCCGTGCGGCAGCCGCGAACTCTTCGAGTGCTCCCGGGATGTCTTTCATCTGCCAAAGAACGCCTCCGAGGTTGTTAAGGGCCTCGGCGTGGTTCGGGTCCGCCGCTAACGCGGCGCGAAACGCGGCCGCCGCACCCGCTAAATCCTCTTTGCGCCACAGCGTTATGCCCCGGTCGGTTTCCGTTTGCGCGCGGTCTGTGGCCGCCTCGCGGCGCATAAGGTTGGCGGCCTTCGTATACTCCTGGGCGGCCTGAGCCTTGTCTCCCAAGCGCTTCAGCGCGGTCGCAAGCCCATACGTACCCATGGAGTCACCCGGTAGCCCGGCGAGCGCCGCGTCGAAGGCCTCACGAGCGCCCGCCCAGTCACGTAACTCGAGCAACGCCTGGCCCAAATTTTCCTGTGCTTCGGAATAATTACTTTTCAAACTCAAAGCCTTGAGGAAGTCTGCCGCCGCGGCCTGCGCATCCCCGGCGCTCAGGTGAACCAAGCCCATGCCGTCGTATGCTCCGGCACTCGCGGTATTGATCCGCAACGCCGCCTCAAGCTCGCTCTGCGCTTCGGAGAATCGGCCGCTGCGCAAGTAAAGATCAGCGAGTCCCAAACGTGCTTCCAGATTTTGCGGGCTCGCCGCAACCGCCTTGCGGAATGCGTTGGTCGCCGCGGTGACGGTGCCGTTCTGCGTTTCGAGGAGTCCCTTCTCAACCCATGCTGAGCCGAGTTGCGAATTCAGGGCAAGCGCTTGATCGGCGGCCCGCCGGGCGGCGTCGAAATCCCCGGCGACCCGGAGCGCCCGGGCCAGGGATACGTACGGTGCGGCCGATTTGGGACATCGCGCCACCGCTTTTCGCGCGCTAGCGACCGCTTGCACGATCTGTGCGGGCGGCGTCACCGAAGGCACCTGCAGCACCTCGCCGGGCCTCACTTGGACGGAAACCTGCGGCGCGCCGGCGGCTGTCGCCGCAACGAGCGCGACGAGAATCCGTAAGGCCGCGCCGGACGGCGCATGGCGATGCCATAACCAACGCCTCTGGGCCGTCATTCCCGCGAAAGCGGGAATCCAGTCCGGCGAACGTAGCCAGGACGCGAATGGAGGCTTCTGGTTCGGGCCGGGGCTGCCGTATCGAGCTGAGGCGCATCGTGCTCCCATAAAGCGAATAGGCAATGCCCGTGCCGTCCGTGGTGGAGAGATCGCTCTCTTCAAGTCTTCTCCCTGAATGAGTGTTCCTGATTTACCGCCAGGCGCTTGTGGACTTCCACACTTCCGCGCGGCCATTGAATTTCCAACCGATCCACTTGCGTAGCCTGGCCCAGTCCGAAATGAAGGCGCAAGTCGCAAGTCGAGATGTAACTTTCACCGCTTCGGACTTCGCTCGTTTGGGTGAGTCCGCCAGCCGTCACGCGCAGGCGCGCTCCGATGGCATCGCAGTTTGCGCGCGATCCCAAAAGCTTGACTCGAATCCAATTGGCTGTGCGCCGCGCCGGAGCGTAATAAAAGGGCGATTGATCGATATTATTGACCAGAATTTCCACAGCGCCATCATTGTTCAGGTCGCCCCATGCAGCGCCGCGGCTGCTGAGCGCGCGTGTAAACCCGCTTTCAGCTTCCGGTAGGAGCGCAAACCGGCCGTTGCGTAAGTTGCGGAATAATTGATTATTCTGCAGGTAGTGGTTGCCCGCCTGGTCCGCCTGGGGATAGATATGGCCGTTGGCGACGAACAGGTCGAGCCAGCCGTCCTGGTCAAAATCGATGAATCCTGTGCCCCAGCTCAACTGGCTGTAACTTACCATGCCAAGGCCCGCCTGATACGTGACATCGTCAAACTGGCCGCGCACGTTACGGTAGAGCGTGTTGTAGTCTTCCGCGAAATTGGTGACGAGCAGATCCATCCAGCCATCATTGTCATAATCACCCACCGCAATTCCCATCGAGGATTGCGGGCGCCCGTCTCCGCTCACCGCGCAACCAGACGGCATGCCGATTTCCGTGAATGTGCCGTCGCCGTTGTTGTGGAAGAGAAAATTTGGCGTCGAGTCGTTCGCCACGTAGATATCGGGCCAGCCATCATTATCGAAGTCGCACCAGACGACGCTCAAACCATAAGCATCGTCCGTGCCGCGAATGCCGGCCTCGCGGCTCACCTCGCGAAACTTACCGCCGCCTTCATTCTGGTAAAGGAAGTCGGATAATCCGGGCAGACCTCGGGGTCCACAGGCGACCGGAACTCCCCGATAGAGGCAGTAGCCGTTCGTCCCTGGGCGAGGAATTTGCGAGCGGTGAAAATCGACGTAGCGCGCGACGTAGAGGTCCAGGCGTCCATCGCCGTCGTAGTCTCCCCACGCGCACCCGGTGCTCCAGTTGCCCCCGTCCAGGCCGGCGTCGTGTGTCGCGTCCGTAAAGGTTCCGTTACCGTTATTGTGGAAGAGGCGGTTCTTGCCGAAATTCGTGATGAAAACGTCGGGGTGGCCGTCGTTGTCGTAATCCGCCGCGGCCACCCCCATGCCCCAACCGTCGTTGATCAGCCCGCTCTCACGGGTAACCTCGGTGAAGGTCCCGTTACCATTGTTGCGAAAGAGCCGGCCGCAGGTGCGAGGCAGGGCCGGATCGTCCAGTATTTGGAAAGTCGACCCGTTGACGAAGTAGACGTCGAGCAGACCGTCGCCGTTGTAATCGAACACCGCTGCGCCGCTGCCCACCGTTTCAACGAGGTAATTCTTGGCCACCGAGCCGCACGTGTCGCGGAACGCGTCAAGACCGGCGCGTTGCGCGAGATTCGCGAACCATCGCCCGGTGGCGATCGAAGGCTGCCCGAATCGGCCTCCTGAAAACAGCGGGATGATGAGACTGAGCGCCCCCGAGCCGGTTTGGAGGAACGTCCTGCGTGTGATCCCACAACTTTGCAGAAATCCTTTCGGGTTGGGCACGGGCATCCATATTATTTTCGCTGATCCCGCGAAAAACGCAAATGCATTACAGGCACAGTGGTGCGCCCCAACAGATAGCTGAAAAGCGCTGGGGCCGTGTCATCCTCCCCTGTAAAACCTGAGCCCGTCACCCCCGTGAAAACAGGGGCCCATGCAATAAAAGTCGGATTCCCGCTTTCGCGGGAATGACGATGCCCGAGTTTTCTCGTCCTGCGGGGTGTCGTAAAACGACACGACAGACTGAGCAAAGCGACGAATCTGCTTTTCTTCGTTTCGAGTGACAGACGGCACGTGCTTCGCGGAGCTTACTGGAGCTTTTTCGTCGCGCTCGCCGCCGTTCGCTGAGTGAGGGCGAACAGGAGTGGGCGGGAGAAAGGGGGAAATGGGAGCGGCAACGGGTCGGCTACCGCGAACGATCAGCCGTCTCTTGCTGCGCGGCTCGTTTTCCGGGCTCGGTCGATGCCGCTTTCATCTTGGGGTACCAGCGGCAGAAAGTATCGCGCAACTCGCGGTTCAGCACTCGAGTGCGAACTTGGAGCAGAGATGCGCGCCGCGCTGGCTCCATCTCGCCTGTTTCACCATGCGCTGACTCACGACCTGGTTTACTGCGGATTCCACAAACGCGGTGGTGATCGTCTCGTCGTTGCGAAAGCGGTCTCCGCAATCCGGGATGCAGTCTGGGTTGGCGGCGATGTAGCGCCCGAATTCCTTCAGCGCCTTGAGCCGTTTGGCGCGTGCCTCGGCGAGATCGTGACCGGCCAGCAGAACTTTCAGCCCTGCGACGATTCCCAGCGCGGGCCTTACGTTGCCGTTCCACAAGTGCTGGGGGCGGAGTGGCCGGTGGATACTCCGGCAGAGATGGGTGGAACGGCGCTGCATCGGGCCGGATTTAATGGCAACGCTGAGATGACGCGCGAGATGCTGCAGTTGTACCCGGCACTGGAATTGAAATCGCAAGAGTATGCGGGGACCGCGGTTTCCTGGGCGCTGTTTGGCTCCGGAAACCGCTGGCATCGAGACACAGGAGATTTTGTAGGAACGGTCTGCGCGCTTCTGGAGGCTGGGGCGGTATTGCCGCCAAATGCCGAAGCACGGGAGCCGAGCGACGCCGTGCTGGAAGTAATTCCCTGAGTACCGAATTCTGACGATTCCATTCGCAGCATTCATGTTCATGACGTCAGCCGTGAAGCGCCCCGCCGAATGTACTCGGCGGCTCGCGGGTTACCCGTGGGCGCCGGATGTTTGGGCTGTGTCGCGGCCGGGCACCACGTCGATCTGCAGCTTCGGATCGGCGGCTGGAACGTAAGTAGCCGGGAGGCCAAGCTCCCGGCGGACGATGTTGGCGCCCTGCGCGATGGCGCTCGCCTTGTAGAACGCAATTTCGCGATTAGCGCCCTGGCGGCCGAAGCCGCAATCGCTTGACACGATTAACCGTTCAGCCGGTATAAATTTGAGCGCTTTGCGGATTTCCGCCGCTACATCTTCGGGCCGGTCGGCTTGAAGCGAGCGGTGACTGACGGCGCCGATCGCAATCTTCTTCTTGAGATCGTGCTTCAGAGGCCCGAAAAGCTCCAGATCTTTTTGATTGCGGTCTTTCATCTCCATCGTCCAGACGTCGCCGCGGCAGCGCTCGAGATAAATCTCGATGGAACTGGCGTAGCTCGTGTCCTCCATCACGCGCTGCATGTTCGGATTTCCCCAGCAGGTATGAATCCACAGTTCCACGTCGTCGAGTCCCTCGACCTCCCGGTTAAACGCTTCGATAAGAAACTTCACTTCCTCATGATCCTTTCCGAAGGTGTTCGCCATGAAGTGGAACGTGGGTTCTTCGGTTTGGATGCACCGGCAGCCCGCGTCGCGCAGTGCCCTGAGCTCCTTATTCATGGCCACCGCCATGTCCCAGATCACTTCGCGCTTGTCTTTATAAGCAGACGTGTGAATGTCGAGGAATAGCGCCATCACCTGCGAGCAGCACGTCCCGAACTTCACTGGCTTGCGCGTTTTCGATTGCGCAATCCGCCAGATTTTGGCGTAGTCGAGCGAACGGTGTTCGATCTTTCCTGTCACGTGCGGCCATCGCCAACCGGTGTAAATCTCATTCAACAGTGTGCCGGGTGGATAATGGAGCCACGGCGCGGTGGTTTCTTCCGGCTGCAAAGTGTCGCCCTCGAAGCCGGTCCATCGCTGCAGCGGGTAATGATGCCAGGCGCGGCCGGCAAGATCCTCATCGACGTGGAAATCGCCGTGGGTCAGGATGTCGAGCCCGGCGCGCTCCTCGTCGCTCAGCAAAACGGCCAGCGCATCCTGAAACTTTTCGCGAAAACGCACGTCGAGCATGCAGGTGTCGAGCGGTCGCCCCCACATGGACGCGTCAAACCAGCGCGGCCGCGGAAATGAGCCGGTGGTCGTGGTGGGGAGAATCAAATTAGCCGTCGCGGTAAACATGGTTGCCTCCAGCGGGAATTGAATCCAGCGGGTTGCTCAAAGCGGACCTATCAGGCTACGGGAAAACTCCGAGAGCCTGTCATTCTGAGGAGCCGAAGGCGGTCCTTAGCGAAGCCGAAGGAAGAATCTCGCATGTCGTTGATTTCATACAAAAGCAGATTCTTCGCGGAGTTTACCGTGAGCGCGCGGAGATTCTTCGCTGCGCTCAGAATGACGGGCGAAGGGCTCAGAATGACAGCCAAAAGAGAGTGTTTCCGCAGTCTGCTATAGCTTTGATATCGCAACGGCGGCCGGAGGCCGCCGCCACAGCGAATGCGGCTACAACGGGCGGCGAGCGGCGCCCCTACAACACCGGCAAGGTCACAACCCTTCCAGTGCGGATGGACTCTTTGGCGGCGTCAAGAATCTCGTTCACTTCAAAGTTGATCTTTCCGGAGAGAATCCCTTCCATCGGCGCGCGATTTTGAATGTGGTGGACGTAATAAGCGATCGGGTTCGATTGCTCAAGCGGGGGCTGACTCAGAGCGAGGGGCTGGCCATCCGGCTCGGTCGCCGAGGCGGGCGCGTTGAAAGCGCGGTAAATCAGTTCGTTCGGCAATCCGAGCAGGCTTCCCTTCAAGCCAAACACCTCAATGCGCTCCATGGTATAAGGCCAGTCCCAGGAGGGCTCGATCACGGCGTTCGCGCGGGGATATTCGAGCAGGATCACCGCATCATCCTCGACGCGATTGTGTTGGCTCGTCTTGAGGGTAAGTGACCGCGCGAAAACCTTCTGTGGCATTCCTTCGAGCCAGACGGACAGGGCCGCGCCGTAACACCCGAAGTCCATGAGCGCTCCGCCGCCGTTCTTGACCGGATCGTAGAGCCAGGCCGCGAATTCCTTGGAGACTCCTATCTCGCGCGGACCCTGATGGCCGAACTGAACCACGATTTTATCAACGGCACCGAGCTTCCCCGCGTTCACCTCGCGGTACATTTTCTGGGTCGAGGGAAACCAGTTGTTTACATAATTCACCATCAGCACGATGTGGTTGGTCTGCGCGAGGCGCAGTATCTCACGCGCATCCGCTGCGGTGGTCGCCATCGGCTTTTCCATTTCAACATTGATGTGCCGCTTCGCGCACTCACGTACGATGGCGAGGTGGTGGTCTGTTTCCGTGGTGATGATCACGCCGTCGGGCTTGACCTCGTCCAGCATTCTCACGTAATCGGAGTAAAACCTGACGTGCGGTCCGACACGGCGCTTGGCCTTGGCGACCAGTTCCGGGTGAGCGTCCGCGATCGCCACAAGATCGGCCTGCGGCACGTGCGTCATGTCTTCGAGCAGTCCCCAAACGTGATCGTGATTCAGGCCGACGATGGCGAGCCGAACTTTTTGAGTTTGGGCCTGGGCGTACGTCGTGAGCAGGGTTATCGCAACGCAACAGTAAAGCGCTTTCCGCATCACCATCCGGCCTCGCGCCGCACGCGGCCAGGTGAGGCACGCAGAAGGAAAAAGTCTAAAATTCATGAGCTGAGTGCGCGCGAGGGCGCATCCTCCGTGTTCGTCCATCGTCGATTGAGTGGCGATTGTACCTCAGCCAGGAAGATCACGCGAGCGTTTTCCGTGGATCGTAGCGGCGGCCTCCGGCCGCCGGTGTTTAATCGTGAAGACGGGCGGCCAGAGGCCGTCGCTACGACAGATTACTGCTTTAGTGCCTATAAGTATGGATACTGCCCGATCTGGTCAAAATCCATTTTTATAGGCACTAACCTGATCTTAGAAGTCAGCGAGGAAGCGCGAAGGCGACATAAACCCCGCCTGTTGGAGCGCTGGGTCCCGCTGCGGTGGACCCACCGCCGGCCGCGATCACTACATATTGACGCCCATTCACGTCGTAAGTTGCGGGAGTGGCATTTCCTGCGAAGGGAAGCGTTGCTTCCCATAGCAACCTCCCAGTTGACTCGTCGAAGGCCCGAAATTTGTCATCAAAGCTGGTTGCTCCAATAAACACCAGCCTCCCGGCGGTGACGATGGGCCCTCCGTAATTCTCGGTACCTGTGTTCTTAATGCCCTTTTCAGCGAGTTTAGGGTAGTAACCCAGAGGAATCTTCCACAAGTATTTGCCTGTGTTAAGGTCGATCGCACTCAACGTACCCCAGGGCGGCACTGCGGCTGGGTACCCTTGGGGATCTCTAAACCGCTTGTATCCGGTGAGGATGTACGCCTTCGCAGCCCTTACCGCTGCCGACTCAGAGTTGTTAACACTTCCATTCTTCCCGGTCGCGAGAAATTGGACGAGAGCGGATATCTGATTGGGGGATAGGGTGACAAAGCTAGGCATCCTTTTTCCGCCATGCTGAATGGTTTCTCTAACTTCCGTGCGGCTGAGACGGCTACCGATGCCGATGAGCGATGGGAACTCCGGGGGTGCCCCCGCCAGATCCATCCCATGGCAAGATGCGCAGCGCTCTATATATAATCCGCGAGCTGTTCCTCCTACGCCTGGATTCTTCGCCATTTCACCGGTCCAGGGCACATCGTTCGCATTGACATACAGAACTCCTGTTTCTGGATCTACGGCCGGACCGCCCCATTCCGAGCCGCCGTCGAAACCTGGGAAGATGACGGTTGGCTTGCCGACCCTAAAGGGCACGAATTGACCGTCGCTAATAAATTTCCTGAACTGCCGCTCGGCCCAGTCGTGAGCTTCGGGGGTCCGGTTGGTCAGCATGGCTTCGGTCAGAAGCTGACGCGCAAACGGAGCCGGCTCGGTTGGCAGGGCCTGCTCCGTAACCGCCAGCTCTCCTGGAAGCGTGCTGGGCGGATATTTGCGGTATTCGAGTGGAAACAACGATTGTCCATTCATCCGGTTGAACAAATAAACGAAGCCCTGCTTGCTCGTCTGTGCTACAGCTTGAATCTCCCGGCCGTCGTGGTTGACGGTTACGAGTGCGGGCGTCGTGGGAAAGTCTCGATCCCAGAGATCGTGATGGACCGCTTGAAAATACCAAATCATTTTGCCCGTCCCGGCATTTAACGCAATCAGACAGTTGGCGAACAGGTCGTTCCCGTGTTCATTCACTTTATAGAAGTCCGGCGAGGCCGAACCGGTGGGGACATACAGAATGCCACGTGTCACGTCGAGCGCCATGCCGCCCCAGTTGTTGGCTGCGCCCGCATATTTCCATGCGCCCTTTGGCCAAGTGTTGTATCCGAACTCCCCAGGATGCGGGATCGTGTGGAAAGACCAGCGAAGCTTACCTGTTCGAACATCGTAGGCGCGTATGTCGCCGGGAGCGCAAGGCAGATTCTCCGGCACCTCACCTCCGACGATCAACAAATCTTTATAAACGATCGCCGGGCTGGTCAATTCAATCGAGACGGATGAGGGGGCCCGGCGAAGATTTTCACGGAGATCAATTCGACCGCTTTCCCCAAAAGTCCGGATGGGTTTCCCAGTTTCAGCATTCAGGGCGTAGACAAAATTCACGTTTGCCGCGAAAATGCGTTTATCGTTGCCGTTGGCCCAATAAGCCAGTCCTCGATCGGGGCGGGTTCCGGGTAGTCCAGAGTTAAACTTCCACAGCAGCTTCCCTGTAGCGGCGTTGACGGCAAATACCCTTTGCGAAGGCGTCAATCCGTAAAGGGCACCGCCGATGATGAGTGGCGTCGACTCCAACCCATAATCCCCGAATTTCTTTTCCCCCGTATCATATGTCCACGCAACCTGAAGCCGTCTGACGTTTGACCGGTTAATTTGGGTTAGCGAGGAGTAATGGTCTTGAGTGGGCCCTCCGCCGTATTCCCACGAAGTTGCCGGTTGCGCTGCGGGAACTTTGGCGGACCAGGAGGGCCGCAAGTTCCGTACTAGAGCGTAGAGTGCAATAGCAAAAATACAGACCACCGGAAGGGTAATCACTGCGCGGGCTTTGCTGGTTTTCATGAGTGCGTTTATCCTCGTTTGAGAAGCCGTACCGCCCTAAACGTGACGGGCTGCGGCTTCACGCTCCTGGCCGCATTCTGACCGGAATGCACATCAATCGTCTGTTGGATAAGCTACGTCACGCTCCATCCCTTAAGCCGGCGTTGTATTCGGCGGCTCCGTACCTCCGGCAATCCACAAGACTCATTAAAGGACGCCGTATTTTCCGTACACTTCCCTGAGTGTGCTGCCAGCCAGTAAGTCCTTGCGAGACAGATTCTCCTTACACACCCTTTCCTGCGCCAATCGGAGTACGTCGTCCTCTATATCTGCGGGCACGACGACAATGCCGTCGAAATCGGCACAGATCAAACTGTTAGGCTGCACGAGCACGTCTCCGCACCTGACGGGCACGTCATAAGCCATCACCACCCCGCGTCCCTTCGAGTCTAGCGGCCGGATGCCGGCATAGTAGACCGGAAAACCTAATTCGATAATCCTTACGCAATCGCGAATTTGGCTGTCGCACACACACCCAACCGCCCCATTCCGTTTTGCCACGGTCGACATGAGCTCACCCCAAGGCGCGTTGGTTCCACCTGCGTCAGTGGAGTGCACGACCACGTCGCCAGGTTTTAGAGAATCTATCGCTTCAATCTCAAGGCCGTATGGGTCGTCTTCGTCAATGTAGTCCGCCTCCATCCAGCGAATCGTTCTAGCTCGTCCCACGAATCCACAATTCGTTCTTTCGGGGAGAAGCGGGCGGAGCCGATGATGCATCGCCTGGTTACGGTACCCGAGTGAATCCAAAACATCGCACACGGCGGGGACGTATAAACTTTGGCGCCCGAAGGCAAAAACCTCCTCATCGGTGTGAAGCATAAGAATCCTTTCTCAATCCTTTTGATAAACGCTTTCCCAAAAGCCGATTCTACACGTGACGTCATAACTTAGCGGCGTTTCACTCTGTAGCGGCGGCCACTGGGCGCCGTCATTTCGATGCGTAGAGAGCGCTGCTACAGCACTCGATATTTCTCAATCGCGGTCTCATCAATTTCTACGCCCAGCCCAGGAGCCTGTGGAACGTCGACGTACCCATCTTTCAATCGAATGGGTTCCTTACAGATCTCGCGGCTCAATGGGCCTGTGGTGACGTTGAATTCCAGGAACACAGAACGCCGCATGTAGGCGTTCAAATGAAGGGTTGCGGCCGTCAACAAGTCCGAAAGCCAGGCATGAGGAATACACAAGCGATCGTTCATTTCGGCCATATGAACGACCTTGCGCGCCGCGGTGAACCCGCCGCAACGCGATATATCAGGCTGCACAACGTCCACTTTGCCCTGCTCGATGAGTGTTTTGAACCCCCATTCGGTGGCTTCCTGCTCGCCACAGGCGATCAGCGTATCCACCGATTCAGCCACCTGCGCGTAGCCGGCGTAATCTTCCGGGTGCAGCAATTCTTCTACAAAAAAGGGCCGATAAGGTTCGATCCTACGCACGAGATCGATGGCCTCCTTTGGCGTTCGATGAACATACCAGCCCGTATCAATGAGAAGGTCAATATGGTCTCCAAGGGCAACCCGCGCCGCTTCGACGAGCCGGATGTCCCGCTCACGGTCCTGTCCGAAAACGCCCCATCCGAATTTGACGGCCGTGAAGCCTTCCTGAACGTATCGCTTGCACGCCTCGCTGATAGAATTTGGATCAGGCCGGAACAGCGTGCTCGCGTAGGCGCGGACTTTATCGCGGAATCCTCCTCCCAGGAGCTTGTAGATTGGCAACCCTAGGGCTTTGCCTATGACGTCCCACAGCGCAATATCGATTCCAGAAATTGCCTGGATTACTGCGCCGCGCCTGCCGTAATACACCGAGGTCATGTACATCTCGTACCACAGACGCTCCACATCGAGTGGATCTTTTCCGATCAAAACGGACTTTAGACCTTCAAAACCAGGCGACGTACCGCTGGAAGGAGCGCTGATGATCGCGCGCACCACATGGGGCTGCGATTCGATATCGGCATAACCGGTGATCCCCGCGTCAGTCTTGACCCTGATAATCCCGAGAAGCTTTGTGCCGTACGCTTCCTCAGATCCTGCCGGCGGCACATTTCCACGCCCTGGTGCTTCAAGAATAAGAACGTCGACATCCGTTATCTTCACAAGTCCTCCGCCGCATTCCTATCTTCCGGTCTTGCTGCCGGCATGGGATGGCGAGCCCGTAGTGGACTGGTGCGGTCTTCAATTCAGATTCAGAAGATCCAGGGTCGGCTTTTGAATAAGCTTTTCAATATCCTCTTCTTCGAGTCGCGGCAAGGCCGTCCCTTCAACAATTCGGTTGAATCCGCGGAGGTCCCGTAAAGTGGCTTCAGGGGTCGTGAACGGGAAATCAGACCCGAAGAGCAGCTTGTCCATCACTCCGTATTCCTTCGCCGAGATCAGGGCGTTGTAGAACTGCCAGGGCCGGTAGTGGAGCGCCGAGATGTCCGAATAGAAGTTCGGCTGTTTCCGAACCAGCACCAGGGTATCATCAATCCACGGGTGCCCCAGATGGGCAATAATCATTTTGAGCTTCGGAAACTCCAAAGCCACGTCTTCCAGGAGAAGGGGCATGGAGTATTTCAACGGTGCCTTGCGTGGAAACGTCGTCCCCTGATGGATCATGATCGGGAGGCCGCGACCCTCGCAAAACTCGTAAATGGACATCATCCTTTTGTCTGTTGGATGGACATTTTGATATACAGGGCCAAGTTTCACGCCCCTTAGCCCGAGCTTGTCAATCGCATGTTCAAGGGTTTTGCGAATGTCGTCCTGCAGAGGATCAACGCTCGCAAACCCGATCACTTTTTCCGGATGTTCATGGGCATAATCCGCGATGTATTCATTGGGCACCATCATTCCCGTGTGTGATGCGCGCAGCCCGAATACAATGACCTTGTCCACGCACCGCATTGCATTCCAGTGGTCTTCCGGCGGAGCGTGCATGTTTACCGGCTCACCGCGACTCCGGGCCCTTGCTTCGGCGGCTAAGTCTTCTGACACGTGGCCGGGATACTCAAAGATGTGACTATGACAATCAACGATCATCGGCTGCACCTCTTGAATCCGGCTCATGAGGGTTGCTGATTAGGGTCCACGCTTTCGCTGTGGCTCCGCTCCATGAACGCGAAGAACCGGCGGGTCCTCACTCCGTCAGGGCGGTCTCCGGCTGGCGCTACAACTTGTCTAGCTACGATCTCGATGAGCCGTAGGAGTCGTAATCCTATAGTTGAGCATCCTGGGCGATCACGTACAGCGTAGTTCCCTTCCTGCACACCGCCGGAAGATACATCATGAGTACGATACCCGACCGGTGCGCGCGAATCTCCGCCGGCGGCAGAGAGTGGTCGGAGAAATCGTGCAGACGCCCCAGAAGCTCGCCCTTCTGAACGTCAGCGCCGAGGCTGACAACCGGCTCCCAGATGCCATTCTCGGGACACGGAACGTAATCACTTAAGTCGACCGATTGTACAAAGCGAGGCGGGGTTGGACGGGAAGGATCGATCTTCACGATACCACCGGTCAGCATGCCGTAATGGCGGAGTACGTTCTTGATCCCCTCGTAAGCGTGCAACACTCCCTTCGGGCTCGTTGATTCACCAAAGCCAAATTCACCACCAATGGTGATTTTTCCCTTGGCTTCCGCTTCGTCGGTGAGCAGACCGGAGGCCATTTCGCTCGAATACAAACCCACAAAGGGTGTGTCGAAGAGTTGGGCAACCTGGGCAATCTCGGCACGTTGCACAGGATCCGGAATAGGATGAAAGGAAGTACAGAGAGAGAATCCGCCCTCTTTGCCGCCGGAATGAATATCTAAGACAACGCGCACCTGGGGAAATATTCGTGTCTTGACGAAGTTCGCTATGCGATAGGAGATCGTCCCGCGCGGATCTCCCGGAAACGCCCGGTTCATATTTACGCCATCCAGGGGTGAGACGCGGGTGTTGGCGGCGCACGCGCTTTCGCTGAGCTGCGGAATTAAAATCACGCGACCCGAAACCTGTGCGGCATCGAGGTCAGCGCAAAGGCGTTTAATCGCAACTTGGCCCTCCCACTCGTTACCATGCGTTCCACCAAACGCAACAACGCCCGTGCCTTGAGCTCGCGGCCCACTGTCGTGCAAGCCATTAATAACCGTGAGGGGGACCAGGGAATTGCCCCAACTTGAATCCTCGTGAAAAGCAACCTGGTAATGATGCTTGCCCGGCCTATCGAAGTCGAGCTTCGAGTGGTCGTAAATAATCTCCGGCATACGCTTTGGCGCCTCCAGTGATGTGCGGTCTTACATTGAAACATCTAACGAACCGTCCAGCCGCCGTCCACCACGAGATTTGAACCGGTAATGAAGGACGATTCGTCTGAAGCCAGGAAAAGAGCGCCATATGCGACGTCCAGCGGCCGTCCCCTTCTTCCCAGCACCGTCATCGCGATCTGGTATTGGTAAAGCTCCTCGTCGTCCTTCGGAGAAATGCTGGTCTCGATGGGCCCGGGGCAGATCGCATTCACGCGAATATTGTCCCGGCCGTAATCGATGGCCAACGACTTTGTCAGTTGCATGATGCCACCCTTGGCGGAGCAATACGCGGCGTCGCCTCCGAACCCCACAAGCCCGCCCACGGAACTTATGTTCACAATAGAACCACCCCTTGCTCTTCTCATCTCAGGAATGGCGTATTTGGCGCACAGGAAGGCCCCTTTCAACGTGACATTGATCGATCTGTCCCATTGTTCCTCCGTCATATCGGCCGCGGCGGCTGAGTCTTTCATGTGGGCCGCATTGTTCACCAGAATGTTAATTGCCCCAAACTCGTCTGTCGTAGTCTTCGTCAATCTTTCCACGTCGGCAGAACGCGCTATGTCCGTCCGGCAAAAAATGGCCTGTCCCCGCTGCTTCCGAATAGATTCTACGGCTTGCTTCCCGCCCGCCTCATCGATATCCGCAAGCGCCAACTTGGCGCCTTCTTTTGCGAACAGCATGGCGATGGCGCGCCCAATCCCAACATCTGACGCCGCGCCCGTCACAATGGCGATTTTCCCTTCAAGCCTCATCAATCCTGCCTCACCCGGTAAAATGAATCACACATCAGCAAATACAGTGCAGGGAGCACTGTCAAGCCCTTCGAAGAATAGGGGCACGGCATAAACCTTTTTCGGTACGGGCAGGGCGTCCGGAATGAAGGAGTCCTCAATTAGTAAAATCGATCTCTTGCCCGGACCGGGATAGCCGAGGAAAACCCTGTGCGCATCACAACCATCTTCCATGTGCGCGGCCGCCGCCATCGAGATAAAGTCGACCATCAACGCACGTAGGGTGGGCAACGCGTCCATCACATACTCAGCCGATCTTCGGGAAAAGCCTGGCGACCTGTCGGCGTAGGTTCGCGGAGCGCTTTCGCGGAACCGGCTAAACCCCGTTTTGATCAGTAAAAGATCGCAATCTTGGCGCACGCCACGAAGACCCGACAAGTGTTCCGGATTGATCAGCTCGGTTTCGCCAATTGAAATGGGGAGTATCGCAACTCTTTCGAAGATCAGATCCTCAATCTTGTATTCGCAAATCTTCCTCCCTGTGGGGCAAAAATGGTTGGGAGCATCCACGTGCGTGCCAAAATGATTGTTGGTGGTGAAGTAAAGCGACCTCCACTGATTTCCCTTTGAAAAATCCGCGAACGGCTCGATTTTGGGCTGGGGTATACCTTCGTAAAAAGGCATATTTTCAGAAAGGTTGTAAGAGAGTTTAACGATCACGCAACCTCACCTCCGGGTTGTGGAGCAGAATTGCATTCGTCTGCAAAACCGTTACGGTTGATTCAACCCGTGGCCTCAACTTTTAAGCTCAGGGCAAGGTCAAGATCACAATTGCGGCGGCGCCCAGCACAAGCCCCGCGATGCCGTAACCTTTCAATCGCTCTTTGAATAGAACCATGCCACCCGCTACCACGACGAACAGGCTGCCGCCCAATGCCAATGAGAATACCAAGTAGCCAGGAACATTGGAGCTAAGGGCCAAAACCAGCCCTACCTGCCCGAGCAGACTGAAAAGTCCCATGGTCGCGCCGATCAAAATCTCCCGTTTAAACGGCTTGGAATGGCCGGCCAGAAATACGATCGATGAGATCACAAACGCCGTTAGATACCAGAAAACCAGGTACTGATATTGGTATTGGTGCGCCAAATGCCTCTCGGCAAGTATCTTCAATCCAAATGGACCTAGCCCGTTTGTAAGAAGGGCGATAGCCATCAGTTGCAGCCACAGTTGGTTCGGGGTTTGTCCTCGAAGTCTCATGGAATCGTTGAGTGCTCTTCACTTGGATTCACCGGCTGTTCCAACGCGTCACCCGCTCTATCTTTATACAATAAGAACAGCGCCACGATCGCCATGCCCAGGCCGATGGCCTTGTGGAAGCTAACCCTTTCGCGATAGATCAGGATTGAAAGTATCGCGGGAACGCCAGCCGACAAGTTGATCACCAGCCAACTGGTGGAGATTTTCCCATATCTCAAACCCGCCAAAAACGCAATGCCACTGATCGCCACAGTTGTTCCAAACGGGACGGCCACCCATATTACTTTCCCAGGAACGTCAATACCGGAATGCTTAATGAGGACAAGGAATCCAAATATCATTACGGCAGCCCACATACATGCCAGCGCGCTGATGGCGCTTGGCCGGCAATTCCTCGCGTCCGCTACTTTGTTAAGAAGCCCCAGGATGCCGAAGCTTCCCAGGGACATTAGCGCGTACAGATATCCTGCGTCCATTATTCACGGCCTCAACTGCGGATGCCAGCGAGTTCAACGCCACTCTAGGCAGCGCGCTTCTGCTTCGGCGGGGCCGAAAGACCGGCGGCCAGAGGCCGCCGCTACAACACTTGGTGTCACTATAATATGTAATCCCCAGTAAATGCTGACCCGACTCAATAGGTACCGTCGCGCCGCGATCGATCGTGATTCGGTCCCTCAAAGCAAAACATCTCGCTACCAGCCTGGCGGTTCCAACTCGACCCAGTAGATCTCATAAGGGCGCAGATTGATCTGGATTGGGTTCTTGGTGAGATTGGAGAGGTCTTGGTGTCTGACCACCTCCATGTTGTTAACCGCGCTTACCGGATTCAGCTTAGCAACCTGAAACTCTCCCTCCTTCACAAATGGGAATCGCACGGTTACGCGAAGGGTCTTCTCTTCCTCTCCCGAAGGATAGTTCCAGAAAACCACCTCCGTAAATTGCCCGTCCCGCGCGGCAAAGCCCTTCACCTCAGAATTCGTCCCCGTTAGAGCCAGTCGTTCACCCCGGATGAGGCTTAGCAGCTTAAAGGCGTAATAAGCCGGGCGAACGCGGCCTTGATTATCGTAAAGTCCGTCATACTGCGGCATCACGTTCCACCAGTGTTCGGTAAGGGCGCTTCCTGCTTGGGACGTGAAGAGCAAAACGCCTTTCGGGTCAACGAAGAAGTCCCGGATGTGATAATAACCGGAACGGGTCAGCCCTTCTTTGTAAAAATCGTAGGTATTTTCCATGATGAAGGCTGGCTGAAAGTAAGGATTCAGGTCCGGATTCGAAAGCGACATGTTCCATTCGTCCAAAATGGTTTCCACGTGTTTCAGCCTCGGATACTTTGCCAGCTTCGCCTTCATATACTCGATGCTTCGCCGGAATTCCTTCACGTCGCTGTCATAGATATGCCAGGACAGGAAGTCCAGCGGCGCTTTGCCGCTTCCACAATATTGGAGCAGCGCGTCAACAATAGGGCTCTTGTATCCTGCCAACGCTGGCCCCCCGACCTTCGCCTGCGGATCAGCGCGACGAATCGCATTCGCCGTGTGGGTGTAATAGATGAGGTAGTCATCCGGTTTGAATCGGTACGGCGTTCCGCCCTCTTCCCCGATATTCACCTCGTTCCCGACTTCCCAATACTGGATTCCGTATTTCTGATCCCGATTGCAGTGCTTCACCAGTTGGTATATCAGCTCATCCCACTCTTTCCACGACGTGGGGAAAACGATATCCTGGTCGATCTTCGGGTAAAGCGCCTTGGGTT
>JBOGJT010000006.1:0-6456 GCA_050745065.1 Terriglobia bacterium | reverse complement strand
TTATATGTTAGAGAAAGGGGTTTGTGATTGTCAAGCGCTTTCGCCTGTACTATGATATTTCGCCGGACTCATCGCGCCGATGCGAATTCGCGTCAGCGCCATCGTTGTTCCCGCGCAAGCGGCGATTAACGATTCGCGAACGATTCAGGTGAGGTGGAGATTTTGCGAAGAGCGATGAAGAACCTTCCGGTTATCTCGCTGCTCTTGGGGCTCTCTCTGCTTGTCCCCCACCTGGCGGTCGAGGCCTTACCGCTCCAGAGCCGGGCACAAAATCCGTCCACTTCCCGCCCATCCAATTCGGCGAAGCCGGAGGCGCAAGATGCGATGCCTCCGGCCATCCGCCAAAAGGCGGTCCGCTATTCCCGTGCCCAATACACGAACTATTTCTGCGGCGTCGCACTTAGCGCCGCCGTTTACGCCGCGTTCTGGTTGTGCGGCTTTGGCATTTGGCTGCGCAAACTCGCGTTGCGCGCGTCGCATCGCCTTGCGATCCAATGCCTTATCTTCGTGCCCGTCTTCTGGATTGCGGCTGGCGTCATTCAATCACCCCTGGACTTTTACGGGGGCTACACCATCGAACACCGCTTCGGCCTCTCCACCCAGCATTTTGCCTCGTGGTTGGCCGATTGGGGCAAGGCTCTCGGGCTGACGGCGCTTGCAGCCATCGTGCTGGTATGGATTCTCTACCGGGTCATCCGGGGCAGCCCGCGCCTGTGGTGGTTATGGTTCTGGGTGATTGCACTGCCGCTGGCGTTGCTGCTGCTGTTTGGCGAGCCGTACGTGATCGAGCCGCTCTTCTACAAATTCACCCCACTCGTCGAGACCCAGCCAAAGCTCACGGCCCGAATCGAGGAAATGCTTCAGCGCGCCGGGGTCAGCATACCCGCTTCGCACATTTACGAAATGAATGCCAGCTCAAAGACGCGCGCGCTGAATGCCTATGTTTCGGGCGTTGGCCATTCAAAGCGGGTGGTGGTTTGGGACACAACGCTGAAGCAAATGACACCCGATGAGACGCTTGCGGTCCTGGCCCACGAAACCGGCCATTACGTTCTGCACCACGTCATCAAGGAATTTGCTTTGGACGAGATTGTGGCTCTTGGCGCGTTCCTGCTGGGATTCCTGGTTGTGGGTTGGATCGCCAGGCGAAGGAGAGCCTGGACGCGAATCGAGGGCGCCGGAGACTTGGCGAGCCTTCCGCTGCTGATGCTCGTTTTGACGGTGATTGTGTTCCTGACCTCGCCTCTCTATTGTGGAATTTCACGCCACTATGAGCATCAGGCGGACCAATACGGCCTGGAGCTCAGCCACGGCGTGGTTCCCAATTCCAACGCCGCCATGGTTGGGGCGTTTCGGGTGCTGGCCAAAAACGACCTCGCAGATCCCGATCCGAACGCGTTCGTCCGGTTTTGGCTCTTCACCCATCCGCCTCTCGAAGAGCGTGTCCGCTTTGCCGAGCACTACCATCCCTGGGCCGAAGGTAAACCGATGAAGCTGCTGAAGCAGAAAAGCGATCCGTGACAAGAAGAGGGCTGTCCATAATCAGCCTCTACCGCTTCGAGTCATTGATTTCAAAATCCTAGCTTCCAATTTCAAATTTCTGATCTCCGATTTCTGATTTTCTCCCTCCCCAGGCCACGCTGAAAATCCATCCGGTCATAAACGTCGTCGTGGCGCCGACGCCCACGTACCACGTCCAGGCGATCGTGGTAAATTCCATGACTCCCAGCAATACCGCGAGACCCACCAGCGCCCCGGCGAGTGTGCCTCGCGGCGTGGCCTTCTTCACCAGAACGGCCAGCAGGAAGATACCGAGCATGCTGCCATAAGGAAACGACGCAACGGTCAGGGCCAGCACCAACACGTTCTCTTTCAGCACGCTCGCCACCATGGCGAACGCGATGAGCGCGACGCCCCAGAAGATCGTCATGCCGCGCGAGACTTGCATATAGTGCTTCTCTGGCCTTCCCGGCCTGATCCATGGCCGGTAGAAATCCATGACGGAGGTTGAGGAGAGCGCGTTCAGCGCCGCGCTCAGGTTGGCCATCCCTGCGGCGATCATGGCTGCGACGAGCAGGCCCGCGAGACCAACGGGAAGGGAGTGGATCACGAAGAAGGGGTAAATCTGGTCCGGCCGCTTGAAGTGGATCGAGGGCGAGAAGTGATGGTAATAGGTGAAGAGGACCACTCCGATCACCAGGAACAACGCGAACTGAAAAAGGATAATTCCGCCGCTCGCAAGCAGCGCCGTCTGGCTCTGACGCTTACTGCGGGCGGCGAGCAGGCGCTGCACAATTAATTGGTCCGTGCCGTCGCTGGCCGTGGTGAGGAACGTGCCTCCGATCAGTCCCGAGAAAAACAGGTAGGGCTGGTGAAAATTAAAGGCAAAATTGAAAACCTCCAGCTTATTCCCGGAGGCGCGCGCCAGGTGGCTCACGGTGGTCCAGCCGCCCGGAATCCAATGCAGCGCGAGAACGAGAGCGATCACACTTCCCGTCAGATAAATGCTGAGCTGCGTCACGTCCGTCCAGATCACCGCCGTAAAGCCGCCCTCGAACGTGTAAATGAGCGTAAGCACGGTGACGATCACGACGGCGGTGAGCACGCCGGTTCTGAAAATAATCTCGAAGACAATGGCAATGGCAAAAACACGCACCCCCTCTGCCAGAGCGCGGGTAGCCAGGAACAGCCCGGCGGTAAAAACCTTGAGCGGACGCCCGAATCGCCGCTCGACGAATTGATACGCGGTGAAAATTTCACCGGCAAAATACTTGGGGATGAGCACAAAGCTGATGACGAGGCGCGCCACTAAGTAGCCGAAGATCAACTGCAGAAAGTTCAGGTTGGAGCCGTAGGCAATGCCCGGAGTGCTGATGATGGTTAGAATGCTCGTCTCGGCGGAGACGATGGAAAGCATGATTGCCCACCAGGGTAGCTCGCGCCCTCCCAGAAAGTAATCGCGCAGGCTGCGCTGGCTCTTGCGGAAATGCGCGCCAAAAACGGTGATGCCGATGAGATAGGCGGCAACGATGGCGAGATCAATCGGGCCAAGAGCCACTCAGATTCCTCGGGCTTACTGGTGGATGACTTGCGTTCCGGGAGGTGGAGAAAAAACGAACAAAGAGTCGCTTACGGGCTTGTTGCGCTCGACATGGCTGAAGGCGAATTGCATCGTGCTGTTGTCCGGGTAAAACACGACGAGGCGCCGGACGTCGAATGTTGGCGTGAGGTCGATGAGAACGCTCCGGTATTCCTTTTTGTAGAGAAACCGGGGATAGCCGCGGATGACATAGTCACCACGCGGCGCCTCCAGCGCGTCGCCAGCAAATTCTACGCGGGAAAAAACACGGCTGAGCTGCAGGTGCGAGAGCAGAATCTCGAGCGGGATCTGCGCGTCTTCGGCGTCGTGCGCGGAAGAAATGGTGAGCTGCTTTTCAGCCGGAACGTAAAAAAGAAGCTGCTTGCCGTTGGCCACGAAGATCTTTTCTTCAGGCTCCTGGTAAACCCAGCGCATCCGCCCACCACGGGCCATGGTGACCGTGCCGGATTCGACGCGCGTTCTGCCCCACGCATAATACGTCTGGGTAAAATCCGCCTGTAGCGTTCGAACGCCGCTATAGCGCGCCTCGAATTCGCGCACGACCTGCAGGACGGAAAGGGAGGGACTCGCCATCAGCGTGGCCGACGGCACAGCGAACAGCGCCACAGCCAGCAGCGCCCAGGCCGGCGCCCGGGCATTCAAAAGATGCGGGCGAGCCGTTTCGCCATCACAACCCTGGATTCTTTCCATGAGTATTTTCAACGCGTAATTCAATTAATGCTGCCGCAGCAGGATCACCGTCGGCGCCTCATCTGCTTCTCTAGCATAATACCATTCGGGATTGGTCAGGAGGTGGCGCGGTTTAACCGTGCCCGCCCGGAAGCCAACAATTTAACCCAACCCGGTTCTCGCCGCGCGTGAGCCTGATTCGTAGGGGCACCGCTTACTGCGCCCTTTGACTGGTGTGGAACATAGCCACGCAATCGTTCTGTGATTGACCGTGGGCCTCTGCATTGCAAGATCGTAAGTTCTTGTTATTGTGGCAACAAATTCCGTCCTCTGCGCACTCGCCCTCCGTGATCTCTGTGCGCTCTGTGGTAGAGATCTTCACCACGGAGGTCACGGAGACCACGGAGCACCAGATGCAAAGACGTGCAGCCCATCCAAGTTATAGAGTTCCCGACGGGACTGTTTTTCGATTGCGGCTTCGCCGCGCTGCGCCGCGCGAGAACCCACGATCAGAAAAAACGCTGCCGCCCCTGCGGTTGTTGCGACAGGGCACAGCAAGCACCGCCCCTACAGTCACTTCCGGAGAGGCGCCGCCACGTGGCCGCGGGGGCCTCCTTCACTCTGTAGTTTGGCGAGCGCCGCTAGCGCCGCTGGATTGCCGGGATCGAGCTCAAGTCCGGCTTGGTATTCGCGGATCGCGTCCGCGGTGCGCCCGGACGCGCCGTAAAGCAGACCCAGCATGAAGTCTGTTCGGCCGTCGGAAGGATCGAGCGCATGCGCAGCCTTAAATTCACCTTCGGCAGCGGACGGGTTCCCTCGCACCCAGTCGGTAAGTCCCAGGCCGAAGTAGGCACGCAGCGTGGGCAGCGATTGGATCGCGGCCCGGAACTGCGTCGCGGCCTCGCCATACCTCCGCTCATCAAAATACAGCTCACCCAGCCGGGTGCGTGCGCGGACATCAAGCGGCGCGAGCTTGATGGCGGCGAGCAATTCCTCTTCCGCTTGCGCCCTCATCCCCATTTGCAGATAAGCCTCGCCCAGTCCTTCGCGCGCCGTCTCGTCTTTCCCCGTCACCGCCAGCGCTCGCTCGAAGAAGACCACGGCCTCGCCGTAGCGCTTCTGCCTGAGGCGGAGAAGCGCGAGATTGTCGAGGACGTACACCGCGGCGGGGTTGATTCGGAAAGCAGCCTGCCACTGCGTTGCGGCCGCCGCAAGGTTGCCGCGATCCCAATAATAATTGCCCAGATCGTTGTGAAGGATCGCGGCGGAGGGCGCGGCCTGAAGGGTTCGGGTGTAGAAGATGAAGTCGTTCTTCCAGTTCCGATTGCGAATGACAACCCGCACGGCCATCAGGATTGCCAAAAGGCAGGCCGCAGCCGCGATCACGCGCGTCCACACAACCCCGCGTCCGATACTTCCACGCTTTCCCACGCTTCGCGCCGCGCGCAGCCCGAGCCAGCATACGATCCAACAGAAGCCCACGGAGGGAAGATACAGATAGCGCTCGGCGAAAACAAAATCGGGCATCCACCGGGCGTTCAGCACCGGCGCCAACGTGAGGAAAAACCAAGCAAAACCGAAAAAGACGTGGCGCTCGCGCCCCCAGAACCAGATCATGAGCAACGCGCAGGCGGCGGCGACGGCAAACCCCGCAAGGATTCGCGGCAGCAGCACGCCAATACTCGCGGGGAAAACGTAGGCGGCGGAAAGATGAACCGGCCATAGCAATTTTTCAATGTAGTGGCCTGTCAGAGCAAACGCGGAGAGCGCCGCTGCCCCCGTGCTCATCTCCGGCCGCGACGCCACTGGAGCGAAGAGCCCGAGCACGCGCGTCCGCCAAACGAGATAAGCGATCAACACGAGCCAGAGCGCGCCGTAGCGGCTCGCCTTGACGCTCTCAGAGGTATGCTTGCGGTCCTCGCGGCAGGCGTGCTCATACACCGTCGCCACGAAGGGCAGAGTGGCGGCGGGCTCTTTGGACAAAAGGGCCAGGATGAAGCTCGCGAGCATCCCAGCCCGAAGGAGTAGTTTGCGCCGGCCTCCGCCGTCGCCCAATCTCAGGAAGAACCAGAATGCCAGAAGAAAAAAGAACGTGAGCTCGAGGTCCGTAACCGCGGCGATCCAATCCACGGCTTCGGTATGAATGGGATGAAGGGCGAACAGCGCCGCGGCAACAAAGGCCATAGTGCGATCCTTGAAGACCCGCCGGGTGACAAGAAAAACCAGGCAGACCACCGCAGCATGGAAGGCCACGTTGACGAGATGAAATCCAAAAGCCTCGAACCCGAAGACTTCATGGCAAAGCACGTAGCCCAGCGTCATGAGGGGCCGGTAATAATTCGTCGTTCCCTGCGCGCCGCCTCGAAAAGAAAACACCGACGTAGTGAAAATCAACCTGAGATGCCTGAGGCTCCGCACGAGTGGGTTTCGCAGCACCTGGACGTCATCATCGTAAACAAATCCGTTGGCGAGGCTGTTCGCGTAGGGAAGCACCGCGATGACGATCAGGAGACCCAGCCGCACGGCATCGCCACGCCAGAGGGAGCGAGGCGGGGCAGGCGTGTCGGGGACGAGCGAAGTCGTCATGGTCAACGGTTTATGCGCGAGAATAATAAGGCCGCGACGCCATCTGTTGTAGCGGCGGCCTCTGGCCGCCGGTCTTTCGCTTTTGCTGATTTCGACGGCAG
>JBOGJT010000005.1:0-2614 GCA_050745065.1 Terriglobia bacterium | reverse complement strand
GTTGATATGCCCGTTCAGCACCAAGCCGAAATCGAGAGGGCGGAACTGGAAACGGTCCTCACCTCGGAGATTTTTGCTCGATCACCCAATTTGGCCAAGATTCTCCGCTACATCGGGATGAAGTACTTTGAGGGTCAGGAAGATGCGATAAAGGAGTACAACATTGGCGTCGAGGCGCTTGGCCGCCCGCCCGATTTCAATCCGAAGGAAGATTCCATCGTTCGCGTCGAGGCCCACCGGCTTCGCGAGAAACTCAAGCGGTACTATGAATCCGAGGGAAGAGAACATCCGGTTGTTGTTTCCCTGCACGTTGGCCATTACGTTCCACAGTTTCATCATCAGAGTGAAGCGAGCACGCCATCTGCCAGCCCGTCACATTTTGGTGACTCTCCATGGCAAGAAGAAGGCGGCGGCCCGCAGGATGATGCTCTCGTCGCGCAGCAGGTAGCGACTCCCGCTCGATCGGGATCTATTGCCATTGCACGCGCTGCGGACGCCGGCAAGCCTCCGATTCTGGCACCAGCCATCAGACGAAGGTTGCCTCTCGTGCTGCTCGCTGTAGCGATCATTGTTGGCGCTATTGCGGTAATCGTGGCCGCAAGAGCGAGGCTGGGGCACAAGACGGCAGCCACACCGCTAACCCTTTCAAAGGCTCCTGCGCCGGCTGTGGCCGCCGCCTCCGCATCAGCCGCCGTCGCGGCCTCAGCGGAAAGCGTTGTGCGGATCATCGCCGGTTCTCAGAAGCACGATTACGTAGATCAGAGCGGCGAGAGGTGGGGACCGGATCGCGAATACTCCGGCGGCCGACCTATTGTCGAGCCGAAGGTTTTTATTGCGCGCGCGGTAGACCCGGCCTTGTTGGAGACCGCCCGCGAAGGGCAGTTCTCTTACAACATCCCCTTAAAGCCCGGCAGTTACGAGCTCCGGCTCTATTTTGTGGAAACTGAATATGGCCCGGCAGCGCCTCGGGGGGGCGGAGAATCCAGCCGTGTGTTCTCGGTTGATCTCAACGGGAAGCCTTTGCTGACCGGTTTCGATATTTACAGCGATGCAGGCGGTACTGATATCGCGGATGAGCGTGTGTTCAAGGACGTTTCCCCTGCGGCCGATGGCGAGATCCATTTGAGCTTTATCGAGGGAATAGACCTCCCCATCCTGAATGCCCTGCAGGTTTCCCCTAGCCCGCCGGGGAAAATTCAACCCATTCGGATCGTTACCCAGACACACCCCTATACCGACGCGGCCGGGCGTGTATGGGAGCCCGACCGCTATTTCATGGGTGGACGTCTGTCAACCAGTGTGAACGAGGTTCAGACTAGCCCCGATTCCGCCCTTTATGCCGAGGAGCGATACGGCAATTTCAGCTATGCCATTCCCGCCCCCGAAGGGCGCTATTCCGTCAGCCTCTACTTCGCCGAGACGTACTTCGGCCCCGACGATCTGGGCGGGGATGGGGTGGGCAGGCGGGTCTTCGACGTGGATTGCAACGGAGTAGCCCTGCTTCGTAATTTTGATATTTTCAAAGAAGCTGGCGGTGACAACCGCGCACTCGTCCGGACGTTTCACAACCTCCGCCCGAATGCTCAGGGAAAACTGCTGCTATCATTCATTCCGGTCGAAAACTACGCGAGCGTTAGGGCCATCCAGGTCATCGACGAATCCCCGTAATCGCGGCTCGTGAGGGCGGCTATTGCACGGTCACTGTCACGGTGGTGCTGTGGGTCACGGTCACTGTGCCCACCTCAGCCGGCGCGCTGGCGGTGGCTACCCGCTGTCATCCTTCATTCAGCCCCGGGGTGGCGCATACATCGTGCTGTTTACGATGTGTGCGACGCGAGGCTGTAGAATAGCCTTATGCCCCGGCAGCAGCACTATTACGGGCTGAACCACGCCCACTTTGTGACCGTCAGCACCTACCGCCGTGCGCGTCTGTTTGATTCCCACCGTTTCCGGCTGCACTTTGTCGGACGCTCGACGAGCTTCGCACGCAACAGGATTTTCGCCTCCTCGGATGGGTTTTAATGCCGGAGCATCTCCACGTGCTGCTCTGGCCCTGCGAGCGCGCCAATCCTTCCGCCATCGTCCAGAGCCTCAAGGAACGGACCGCAAAATTCGCCCTCCTTCACCTCCGCCAACATGGCGCGCACCCGTGGTGCGCCGCGATGCTGAGAAAGTTCGCTTTGCCGCCCTCCGTTCATCGTCCCTCAACGCACCGCGTCTGGCAGCGCCGGTTCTATGATCTCAACCCTTGGAGTGAAAAGAAACGGCTGGAAAAGCTCGAATATACGCACGCAAACTCGGTGAGGAGGGGTCTGGCTAATAGTACTATGTTAAGTAGTGCTTGCATTTTTTCTTGGCGAGCCTTAGCATGGGCGCATGAAGCCCATCGAGTGGAACGCTAGGCTTTGGAAAGAAAGTGTTAAGCAGTTTCATCAATTCATGACCCCGCTGGTCAGCGGGCTGGGCCGGAGCGAGCGGCGCGTGGCGGCCACGCGGTACGTGGAAGGATTGCTGACGCCGGGCCAGCGGAAGTCGATTGGACCCATGGCGGCGCGGCTGGGCGTGGACTCGCAAAGCCTGCAACAGTTCGTGACCGACAGCCCGTGGAGCGACG
>JBOGJT010000004.1:0-22094 GCA_050745065.1 Terriglobia bacterium | reverse complement strand
AGCTGTGAAGAAATCGGCCAGCGATGTCATTCCGAGCAAAGCGAGGAATCCCGCCCTTTTATTTTCAACTAAAAGCAGATGCTTCGCTACGCTCAGCATGACAGATTCGAATTTTTTCACAGCTTCTGAGCGTCGAAATGACGGCGGACAGAGGCCCCCGCTACAGAGTCGACCGTCGTTAGCTGTTGACGTCATGTATAGCTCGCGCAGGTCCGCTTATTACTTGCGGCGCTTGCTTCGGCGGCGGCTTGCTGCAGCTTTTCATTTTTTGGAAATAGGTCGAGCCCCTGCTGCAATAACGCTGCCGTACGCGCCCAATCCTGCGTCTGGGCGCGAAGGCTCGCGGCGCGCAAGAAGAATTCAGGGCGGGGATCGGACATTCCCAGCTTGTCTTCTGCGGCCTCAGCCGCCGCGGCGAAATCGCCGAGCCATGCACAAGCGGTAACCAGCCGGTCATGGATGGCGGTGGATTTCTGCGCGTCGTTGACCGCTTGGCGGATGCGATCTAGCCCTTCCCGTGTCTGTCCCATGCGGACTTCGGCAAGGCCGAGCTTGCTTCCGGCCTCCGGATTGCCTCCGGTAAGATCGAGGACTTGCCGGTAACGGCTGCGCGCCTCCTCCAATTCTCCCAGGTTGTAATGCATGTCTCCTTGCGCCTCATACACCTTTTCTTTTCTCCCGTCTGTTTCGGCGGCGCGCTCCAATGCCTGAAGCGCTTCGCGATGTTGTCCCAGTTGTCCGAGCGACTTTCCGTAGAAGTACCACGCCACGCCAAGCCTCGGGTCAAGCTCCGTGGCCCGCTTGAAGAGTCCGACCGCGTCCGGGAAATTGCCGAACCGCTGAAATTCCTCAATCCCCAACTCAAAGTGGGCCATGGCGTTCTCTGGCATCGCGAGCACCTTCTTTCTGCCAAGCTCGCGGTAGTGGATCGCCTTTCTGGCCAAGGTTTCCTGGTCATCGCGAGCGAAGCCAAGATGGTGGATGACGAACTCCGCGTTGCCCACCTTTATGCCCAGTTGCTCGGCCCGGAAAGCTACAGTCTCATGAACGCATCCTTCGAAATACAAGTCCGGATGACGGCGAAAAAGCCGTAGATTGCTGTGCTCCACATATGCAGGGAAATGCTGCGCAAAAGCTGGAGCGGTGTTATTGGGCCTGGCATCCTGATCCCAGAGGTGCGAGTTTGGATCCAGCACGTAGTTTCGAATCTGGACCGAGTAGACCATGACGTGTTGCGCCCTCAGATGGGAGTGGAGCAAACCGCGAGCGCTTTCGTCGAGCAGCTCGTCGGCGTCAAGGCACAGCACCCAGTCCGAGCGCACTTCGGCGAGCGACGCGTTGCGAGCTTTGGCAAAATCGTCTTCCCATGGGATGTGGATGACCTTTGCCCCAAAACGCCCGGCAACCTCATGGCTGCGGTCGGTCGAGCCGGTATCGGCAATGACAACCTCATCGGCAATTCCGCGAACGCTTTCAAGGCAGCCGGCGAGGGTGGCATCGGCATTCTTCACGATCATGGAAAGAGCGAGCGTGGGTCTATCTTTTGTTCGCTTGGATGATTTGCGTTTCACGGCCCATACCCTGTAGCGGCGGCGTCCCTGCCGCCGATGCTATTCTTCCGGCGACCGCGTCCCTGCCGCCGATTTGTTCGCCGCATCCGGCGGCAGGGACGCCACCGCTACAGCCGGCGGCCAGAGACCGCCGCTACAGCCCGCTGCCGACCCGGCGCCATGGCTACAAATCTACTAAATGCCGAATCCGTTCGAGCATCATCCCGGTTACTTGTTTCCAGCTTAACGCCGCGCGGATTTTTTCCGAGGCTGAGGCGGTATCCTGGATGCATTCATCCGGGCGTTCGTAGACTCGGCGCAGGGTGTGTGCCAGCTCGGTCATGTCCGGCTCGAACCACGTCATGGGGCTCGAGAGGGGGCCGAGCGAGCTCTGGGAGGCGTCAAGTTCCGCGGCGCGGGCGGGAATGAAGTAGGACGCTTCGGGCGGACAGAATTCGCGGGCGGGGCCGGCGCCGGTCGTGATCACAGGCGTTCCGCACGCAAGGGCTTCCGCCAGGGGCATGCCGAAGCCCTCGCCGCGATACGGCAATACGAGCACGTTGGCCCCGCGATAAAGCGCTGCGAGCTTGGTGTCGTCGAACTCGTCTGCCAGCACCATCAAGTGTGGCGTGCGTGGCTTTGCCGCCGCCGAGGTCCGAATCCGGCCCACCAGGGACTGCCCCTGATAGAACGTTCCGGCGCCCATTTCCTTAATAACCAACGACACGTCATCCGAGGATGTGAAAACAGACTGGTAGGCGTTCCACAGAATGTCGATGCCCTTGCGCGAAATTGCGCCGCCTACAAACAGGAAGACGAAGCGCTTGCAGCCATCCGGACGCCACGACGCCCCCTGCGGCTTAAAGGTCTCCGTGTCGACTCCCGGCGGTATCACCTGTATGAGGCTTGGCGAGACGCCGGCCTCAACGAAGGCATCTCGGGAAAATCGCGAGAGCACCCACAATTCGTTCACGTTCTGCTCGATCTGCTCGACCCACCGGCAAGGGATCGCGGTGTATTCCCACGGGAGGCTGAGCGCCAGCTTGCCGCACGGGGGTCGCGTAAAATCCGGAGGCCAATGAAGGCGAATACTCAAATCCAGCCGCGAGAGCTGTTGCTTCAATCCGCGGGAGATGGCCTCAAAGTGGGGAAGCTCATTTCCCGCGACGTCACCCTCTCCACTCGGATCCAACGCGGTGTCGAGATCGGTCGCCGCGGCGAGAGCCGCGCCCAGCTCGCGGTTGATGCGCGCCAGACTTGAATGAACGTAGAACGGCCCGGTGAGGATCACGCCGGGTTTCACATCTGCGAGCCTGGGCCTCGGTCGAAGCGACATGCAGGACTGTTCCAGGCTCGCCTGAAGGGTCTCTCTGAGGTTGTCCGGGATTTGCGCGAGATTGAGGATGCGCCGCGCCGCCTCGTTTTGGCGATGCAGAAGCAGGAAGCGGATTATCGCCTCCGCATACTGCGGCTCGTGGCGCACCAAGCGCGGCAGAATGATCGCGCCAAGGGATCGAGCCGTGTTCGCGTCAACGCGCTGGCGCAACAGTCCCTGAACGGAGGGTAAAAAAGCCGGCTGGTCTGCCAACCCCGGAAGGTACATCGCGAGTGTCTGTTTCTGCTTTCCCTGAAGCTCAGCGCTCAGCCCGGCGAGCCACGCGCTGCGGTAAGAGTCCTCTCCGCCGCTGCCGACGAATGACGGGTCCGGATTCTCCAACGCACGCGCCGCATAGCGGCTTGCTTCCTTGAGGTTTCCCTGTTGAAGCGCAATCCAGCCAGCCAGATAATAGAGCTCGGCGCAGCGCGGATAGCGGTCGACGCCCGCCTTCAGCAGGGCATCGATTCGCTGCAGCCGGCCCAGCCGGACGTAAAGCACGATCAGGTTCCGCACCAGCAGCGCTCCATAAACGGGCGGAATCATCGAGCTCCCGTGCCACAGCCTTGACAACTGATCGATGCCTTTCTCCGCGTCTTTTCTCCCGAATTGAAGGGCGCGGTCAATGCGCGCCCAAATTGCCGGGGATTCGTGAATAAGCTGCTTCACTTGAGGCGGGACCGTGGCGTGCGCTCTAACCCGGACGTGCTGCCGAATGCACTCTGCTTCAGGGCCGTTCTTCCAGATGCGCGGCTCGAGCCCTATCAGATCGAGTTCATCACTTGATGCGCCGTTAAGATGAATCGGAACTAGCGTGCGATGCGCCGCATCGGCCACCATGCATCGAATCGAGGCCCCTGAACCTCGCAAGAGTTGATCGCCCGCGACCCACAGGATGGCGGTGTCGCATCCCTCCGGTATGCGCGCGTTGCGCAGCCACGATAAATCTCCTGTAATGACGCGGTCGGACGCGTCCCGCAGAGCGGCGGGAATTTCAGTCTCTGATTTTGCGTCAGTGACCAGAGCGATGGCGGGACCGTGCTCGTAGGCGCGCTCCGGTTTTAGCGCGTCTGGCTTGATCACGTAAAGAGGCATTTTGTCCTCTGGCCCGGAAGCCGAAGTATCGTGAGTGATCGCGGTCAACAGGCCGTGTGAATTGAGCGCGAGCCTGCAACGCCAATGACACGCCTCCGCATGACGTGGTCAGCTCAGGAGCCGCTCAAATTCGTGCACCCAAAGCGGAGTAACGGCGCTCCAATCGTAGTTTCGCACGACGTCCTGCCGTCCCTGCGCGGCTTTCCGGTGCGCTTGGTCCCGATGTGAATACACTTCCCGCATCAGGGCGCGAAGGTGGTCCTCATCGGGCGCGGCCCAGCGATGGCCGGCGGAAACGTTAACCTCCACGTCCGGGGGAACCTCGACGAGCTTGCAGTCGATAAGGTAGCTGTTGCCGCGATTCATGAAGTCCATTTGTCCGCCCCAAGAGGTGGCGATCACGGGCATTTCGCAAGCCATGGCCTCAAGGAATGGGCGCCCGTATCCCTCGCCGTGCGTCGGCAGAACAAAACAGTTGGCGGCGGCATAGAAACGGACCATATCCTTCTGGGTCATAAATCCGTTGATGAGAATCACCGTCGGAGCCTTCTCCAGCGAGAGTCTCACTTCCCGCTCAATGAAATGGGTGATGACCGGGGCGAGATCGTTTGTGCGGTCGATCAACGGATACGCCTTGAGAATCAAAGCCACGTCATCATCCGGCTTGAATTCGCGCAGATAGGCCCGCAGAAGGATGTCGTACCCTTTGCCTTCATGCCAGGCAAAGACAGAGACGAAATTAAAGCTGCGTTTTTGCGGGATATTCAACGGTTCAACACCGGACCGGAAGATAGCGGTGTCAATGCCGCCCGGCACGAATCGGAGTTTTCCCGGATTCACCCCGCCGGCAACAAAGGTTTCCATGTTGAGCCGGCTGGGCACCCAGACTTCGTCCATCGCGTTACACGGATCACGGAAGGAATCCGGGATGCGGTCCGTTTCGTACATCGTCCTTCCAATACAGGTTCGGCCGAACCGGGTCATGTCCCAAAAATACGCCGGCGCAGCCTGATAGACGATGCTGTTGGGGATATCTACGGATTTCCGCTCGAGCGCCTGGAGTTGTTCCCGTGCCTCTTGCGGAAGTAGATTCTTGTTGTCGGTCTTCTCGCCCACGGGTTCGAGTTGCAGCGGAATCCCGTGATGGTCGAGTGCCACGACCCCGGCGCGCGACTCCTCCGCGTAGCCCGAACCGCCATAAATAGGTCCACAAAATAAAACGCCGGGCTTGGGTCGGCTTTGGGATTTCAATCGTTTGCCGGGCGCCGTGGGCGAGCTTACGTTTTCGAGCACCGCCGCTACGGGTTTTGCCATCGCGGAGGCGGAAGCCTGACTATTACTGGAACGTTGGGAGGTTGCGGCTTCAAGCGCGCTCACGCGGCTTGCGAGCGCGGCGATGGCGAGCGACTGCTGATGGATGGCTTGAGCCACTTGCAGCATCAGTGCCGGCCCCGCGATGTTCACCGCGGGCGCCAAGGCCAACTGCCGCCGATAGCTTTGTATCAAGCAGAGCAGATGCTCGCGCTCGTCGCCCGAGCTGGTCTTCGCTGCGGTCTCCAGAAACGGCAGAGCTTCGGCGATGTATCCGTTCTTTGCCAGCAGAGCGCCCAGGTTGCCTGCCGCCCGGTTATTGCACGGATCTATCTCGAGCGCGCGGCGATAGCCGCGCTCGGAGTCGATCAAATGGTTGCACATTAACCGGGCGGTGGCCCAGTCATTCCAGATTTCAGCTGTCTCGCCGGTTTCCAACAACTCGCCTAGGATCCGCGCTGCCTCTTGGTGCTCGCCGGCGCGAAATAGCGCCAACGCGCGCTCGTGTTGATCCTGGGCCACTGTAAGAATCCCGGCTTTCGGCACTAAGTGACAACCTCGTCAGAATCTCCCGCGATGTGGTGGCATCCCGCCGCCGGCGGCAAACGAAGCGGAGCACCACCCCGCCGCCACAAGGCTAATGCAGTTTGTATGCCATAACCATCGGACGGTTGGTTCGAGACGATAGAAAAACAGAAAGTAAATGCAAAAACTGCCGATATGCCTTTCTGCAATAGAGCTTGCCCTGCTGAGGGCTGGTGTGTGTATGCCACAACACGAAGCAAGGGAGTCCGACCGCATGATTCAACTTACGCGATTGAATAAACAACCGCTCGTGGTGAATTCCGATCTCATCGAATTCATCGAGAACGCACCGGATACGGTCATTACGTTGGTTACGGGGGAAAAAGTGGTAGTTCTGGAGGGCACGGAAGAGATTCTGGACCAGATCATCACGTTTCGCCGGCGCCTGTTGCCGACCTCGCTGGCCATGCTGCCACCTCCCGTAGTCCTGCATCCCAAAAGCAATAAATTGAGCGAAACCGAATGAGGGCGTAGACCTTGGACAAAGCAACCTTGGGTGGAATTGTCCTCGCCATGGCGGGCATTCTGGGCGGGATGATGATCGAGGGCGGGAAAATCGCCCAGATCATTCAGCCGACGGCCGCGATGATCGTCCTCGGGGGAACGATCGGGGGAGTCTTAATTTCTTACCCCCTGCCGGTGGTCATAAATAGTTTTAAGCGGTTGAGCCAAGTCATCTTCGAGGGTGGCACAGATTTGGAGGCTCTAATCAAGGAGATGCTCGGGTACGCCCAAAAGGCCCGCAAGCAGGGAATCGTCTCATTAGACAGTGAATTAGCAAATATTCAGAACCCATTCCTTAAGAAATCTCTTATGTTGGCGATTGACGGGACCGAGCCGGAGGAGCTCAGGAAGATCATGGAGCTCGATATGGACAATCAATCCGAGCAGGAGGAAAAGGCCCCGCAGATCTTTGAGGCCGCGGGAGGCTACGCTCCGACGATGGGCATTGTGGGCGCGGTGTTGGGCCTCATCCAGGTGATGCAGCACTTGAGCGACGTCGCGGAGGTCGGCCGCGGAATCGCCGTGGCCTTCGTGGCCACGATTTACGGTTTGGTTTGCGCTAACCTCATTTTTCTCCCTTCCGCCGGGAAGCTTAAGCACCGGAATCGCCAGGAAGAGTTGACCCGTGAAATGATCCTGGAGGGTGTCATCTCTATTCTGGAGGGTCTAAACCCGCGCATGGTTGAAACGAAATTGCGCGGCTACGTAGCCGAAAGCCACGCGAAACAGGCGGAAAAAGAAAAAGAGCTGGAGCGGGCTTCATGAGCCGCAAGAAGAAGGCGCCGGAGCACGTCAACCACGAACGCTGGCTCATTTCTTACGGTGATTTCATTACCTTGCTGTTCGCTCTGTTTGTAGTGCTTTTCGCTTCCTCGCAGGTGGACAAGAGAAAAACCGTCGCCGTAGCGCAGGCCATCCAGATCGCGTTTCAACAGTTGGGAGTCTTTCCGGCCGGCCACGGCACGCAGGCGCTTGAGAGGATTCGTCTGCTTGCGAATTCAAACCCACCCGCTGCGAACCCCTCGCCCGCGGAGCGGCCCAACATCCTGCGGGGGGCTGAGTACCGGACGGGCGAATTTAAGCAGCTCCGGGCGGAACTCATGACGGTGTTAGCCTCCGAGATTTCGCACCGCGACGTTAACATCCGCACAACCCGTGATGGTCTCGTCGTCAGCCTGCAAGAGGTGGGCTTCTTTGACAGCGGCTCGGCGGTCATGAAGCCCAACGCGCTGCCGGTATTGCGTAAGATCGCCGACACACTCTCCGGCGCACCTCAGAATATCCGTGTCGAGGGTCATACGGACAACGTCCCCATTCACAACTCACAATTCGCTTCGAACTGGGATCTGTCGACCGCGCGAGCAACAGAAGTTCTGAACCTTCTCATCACACGTTTTGGAATAGCCCCCAGCCGGCTCTCGGCCGCAGGTTATGCGAAGTATCACCCGGTGGCTTCAAACGCCACGGCGAGCGGTCGGGCGAGAAACCGACGAGTGGATATCGTCGTCCTCCGCACAGATATCTCCAACCCTCCTCCCATCCAAGGACGCCCCGAACCTCCCGCGGCGGCCGCAGGCTCCTCTGCTGTCCCCGCGGAACCCTAGTATTACGCTGGATAGCGCGGGCGCCCATGTTTTTCGGCGCCCGTGCTCTTAGCCCCGCGCCTTCAGACGACAAGGCCGAAATCATACCCTTCCTCGCAGCCGGCAGCGTTCCCACGACGCATATCGCAGGTCACGGACACATAGGAAATTTGCGTTGATTTCGTGTTTGCAGATTTCGGCGTTATGCGATAGTATAGAAAGCGTTAATAGTAGCGTGTATAACAGTTCGAAATAGATTCATCTTGCGGCGTGACGACCGGGCGAGGATAACCGTGCGTGGCGGCGCGGGAGGGGTGAACTCAAGTATGCATCTGCTCATTATCGAAGACGATGAACCGGTGTCGGCCTTTTTGCGGGCAAGTTTTGAGGCCGAGCGATACACCGTGGATACGGCGCCGGACATCACGCAAGGCGAGAACCTGGCTGCGGCGAGAGACTATGACCTGGTGATCCTGGACTTGAGCTTTCCGGCAGGAGGCGCTGAGGTTCTACAGGCGCTGCGCTCGAAGGACAGACCTGTGCCCGTGATTGTGCTGTCGTCGCGGCGGGAGGTGGAGGACCGCGTGCGCACGCTGGATATGGGAGCAGACGACTACGTGCCCAAGCCCTTTGCTTTTTCGGAGCTTGCCGCCCGTGCTCGCGCGCTTCTGCGGCGGGCAAGCACGGGCGTGGCTCCGATTTTGCGGGTGGAAGATCTCGAGCTCCGCCGCGTGGAGCGCACGGCGCGCCGCGGGGAGCGGCAAATTGAGCTCACACCCAAAGAGCTGGCGCTGCTCGAATACCTCATGCAGAACGCGGGCCACTGCGTAACCCGAGCCATGATTATCGAGCACGTATGGAAGCTGTCTCCGGATACCATCAGCAACGTGGTCGACGTCTACATCAACTATCTCCGGAAGAAGATTGATGAGGGGTCAGCGCTCCATCTCATTCACACCCTGCGTGGCGCGGGGTACGTGATGGGTCTTAAGTCGCAGCGCGCTCAATGGCTGGCGGGGCAGGGGCTGGGCGCCGGGGTGGTTGGAACACCCACGACAAATTGCCACGAGGCTGTATGATTCCACGATCCCCATTGCCGACGGCTGTTGAGAAACCATAGCGCCATATTGCAGCGATTCTCTTCCATTAGAGGGACTGAATGAGCGCCATCTTCACAAATCCGCTCTTTTCGAGCGCAGTGATCGCGAGCCCGAATCACGAATTCCGCAAGAAGCTGCTCGACCTGCTTCGATCGACGCATTGCAAGGTGCAGGAGGCCCGTGGCGGAGCGGAAGCCCTCGCCAAGCTTGACGCCGGAACATGCCAGGCGCTGCTGCTTGACAATTGGCTGCCCGACCTGGACGTTGAAGAGTTACTCTCGATCGTAAAAAAGCGCCATCCCCAGGTAAAGGTGCTCGTGATGGAATCGGAAACCGTAAGCGGTGTTTTCACCGCGAGCACGCCATGGCCGGCTGGCATCGAGGCCGCATTCCAGCCCGGCGCGAAACCCTCAAACGATCCCGCGCCCCATGCGAGCGCGGCAGCGCAGGCCCCACGAACCGCAATCGAGCCGGCGGTCGAGCCCCTGCCGGGCATGATTGGGGCGAGCCATGCGATGCGGAACGTTTACCGGTTGTCGCGCCTGGTTGCGCTGCGCTCGACCAGCGTTCTGTTGACAGGAGAGACGGGCACCGGGAAGGAGCTGGTGGCAAAGGCAATCCATGTACTCAGCGCACGGCAGAAGCAGCCGTTTATCACTGTCAATTGCGCGGCGATCCCGGAGCCTCTGCTCGAAGCCGAATTGTTTGGGTACGCGCGCGGAGCGTTTACCGGCGCGTTTCAATCCCGGATGGGGCGCATTCACGCGGCGCACGGCGGAACGCTGTTTCTCGACGAAGTGGGCGAGCTTCCGCTCAGCATGCAGGCCAAGCTGTTACGCTTTCTACAGGAAGGAGAAGTGCAGCGCCTTGGCGGCCAGGATGTGATCCGTGTGGATGTGCGGGTGATTGCCGCCACGAACGCGCACTTGACCAAACTCGTGGCGGAAAAGGCATTTCGTGAAGACCTTTACTACCGCGTCGCTGCCTTCCCCATCGATTTGATTCCATTGCGCGACCGCCCGGACGATATTCCCCCTCTGGGCAATCACTTTCTGCAGTCGTTTTGCCAGGAAGCCAATATCCCAGCCAAGACGGTTTCAGGCGAGGCCGGCAAGGTGCTGGGTAAGCACGCATGGCCTGGCAACGTGCGCGAACTCCGGCACGTGATGGAACGGGCTTTTATCCTCTCTGAGGACGCTCACACGATCCTTCCTGAGCACGTTAGCCTGCAAATGCCCTGGCACAGAACGTGATTCCTTCACGCACAATGACATGGCGGAGCAAGCAGCGCCCCGACGGTCCGACCGGTTCTCAGAATGATGTACTCCCGTAGTTGATCATCAACCTGCTACGTGAACCGGGCTGGCGGAATTTTGCATTGCCGGGTCCCGGGCCTCCGTTCGGCAAAATTCCTCCAGAGATTAGACCATAAGAGAAATTTTAGTTCGGAGCGTCCGATGTGGCATGGCTCGTGCATTCCGTTCCTTCGCCATGCCAACTTTGCCTGCCAACGGGCAAGAAAGTTCTACCCTCATCCGGGAGCTTGCGCCGCTCAACCCGGCTTCTCTCGCCGAGGCATTTGAATCCTTCACCCACGCCGCGGGTTCGCTCGAAAGCTCTTATACGATGCTACAGGGCGAGCTGGCGCGACTGCGCCGCGAGCTGGAGATCAAGAATCAGGACCTTGCCCGCAGTGTCGCCGAAAATGCGCGGATGCAGGCCTATTTGTCGGGTCTTCTGGAAGACCTGCCGTGCGGGGTGCTTGCTGTCGATGCGAGCTTCCGGCTCCGGTTTGCCAACCCGCACGCCCGCGCTTTGCTCCTGTCAGAAGCAAACGAATGCACACCGGCAGCGCCGATTCCTTCCGCTCTTCGCTGCATTCTGAAGGAGATTGCCGGTGAAATCGCAGCCCGTGAGCGGAGATGGGTATTCCAGACAGCGGAGGGGCCGCGCTCAATTGCCGTCACTTGCGCGCTGCGCCCGCAGCGTTCAGACGCGAGCGGTGAAACCGTATTCATCTTGCGGGACGTGAGCGAGCAGAAGCGGCTCGAAGAGGAGCGCGAGCAGGCGCACCGCATGCGGGCTCTGGCGGAGATGACGGCGCTCCTGGCACACGAGATTCGCAATCCTCTCGGCAGCCTGGAGTTGTTTGCCGGGCTGATCCGTGAAGCCACGAAAGATCACGCCGAGGTTTCGCAGTGGATTGTACACATTCAGGCGGGGCTTCGTGCGTTATCGGCGACGGTCAGCAACGTGCTGCACTTCCATTCGTTGTCGCCGTCACATCTCAAACCGCTCAACGCCGTTGAGCTGCTGGCGAATACCGTCGAGTTTTTGCAGCCCCTGGCCCTCCAGCGCGGAATGGGGATCGAGTTTTCTCCCAACGCTAAGGAGATCCTTATCCCGGCGGACGCGCACCGGCTGCAGCAAGTGTTTTTTAATCTTGCCATCAACGCCTTCCGGGCCATGCCTTCCGGGAAATGCCTGCGGATTGGCGTGGGAGCGGACCGGCGCGAGGACCCTTGCCGCGCCAGGATTGACTTCACGGATGAGGGATCGGGAATTGCGCCGGAGCACATCGGGAAGATCTTCGACGCCGGATTCACCACCGCCAAAAGCAGCCCTGGTTTGGGCCTTGCGGTGTGCAAGCGGATCACCGCGCAACACCGGGGCGCCATCGAAGTTGAAAGCGAGCTCGGAAGAGGAACCACTTTTTCAATCTACCTCCCGGTCTTGGAAAACCCCGCATGATGAGAAGCGTTCTTGTGGTGGATGACGAGGTCTCGATGCGCGCGGCGCTCGAAGCAAATTTCCGCCGTCAGGGTTGGCGGGTACGCACCGCCTCGGGGAAGACGGAAGCAGTGCACCTTTTCAAGGCGGAGCCGTGCCCGCTGGTGATCACCGATATGCGCATGCCGGACGGTGACGGCCTTGGGGTGATGCACGGGGTCCGCGCGCTGGCGCCGCTCACGAAGGTGATTTTGTTGACCGCCTTTGCCAGTATTCAGGACGCGGTGGCGGCGATGAAAGAGGGGGCGAACGATTACCTGATCAAGCCCGTCACCTTTGACGAGCTGCGCAGGGTGGTGCAAGGCACGTTGAAGGGAGAAGGTGAACCGCCGGTGCGCGCCAGCAGGCTGGTCGGCGAGTCGCCTCGTTTTCGCGCCGTGATCGACCGCGCCGGCCAGGCCGCGCAGTCAACCGCCGACGTTCTGATCCAAGCCGAGAGCGGCACGGGAAAGGAAATGCTGGCGCGTTTCATTCATGAATCAAGCGCGCGCGGCAAGGGGCCGTTCGTCGCGGTTAACTGCGCCGCATTTCCTGACGCTCTGCTCGAGAGCGAGCTCTTCGGGCACGTGCGCGGCGCGTTCACGGGCGCGAACGCCACCAAGCCCGGCAAGTTTGAACTGGCGCACGGCGGCACGCTGCTGCTGGATGAAATCGGAGAAATGGCGATCGCCTTGCAGCCCAAGCTGCTGCGCGTGTTACAGGAAAGGGAAGTGGACCGGCTGGGCGATACGCGCGCCGTTCCGGTGGACGTGCGCGTGATCTCAACCACCAACCGCTCGCTGAGGGAGCTTGCTCAGGAAGGCAAGTTCCGGCTCGACCTTTATTACCGCCTGAACGTGATTCCGCTCTCCATTCCACCCCTGCGTGAGCATCCGGAGGATATTCCGGTGTTGGCGGAATATTTTGGCAGGAAATATGCCCCAGGGCCGCTACCCACGGGCGGAACCCTTCCGGACGAATTTGTGGCCCGGCTGAAGGAATATGATTGGCCGGGCAATGTGCGCGAGTTGGAAAACTTCGTCCGGCGCGCCATCGCTCTTTCAAACGGTGGGCGTGCGGGGATGGATGCATTCGAGGGGCTCGAATTCAAGCCGCCGCTCGCCGTGGCCGGCCCGCCTGAGGCGGGGCAGACGCTGCGCGACGCGGAGCGAGAGCTTTTGACTCGCACGCTCGAAGCCACGGGCGGAAATCGCACACACGCGGCCGCCATGCTGGGGATTAGTTTGCGTACCATTCGAAATAAGATCCGCGAATACGGCTTGCCGCCCAGGGAGGCCGTATGAGCTGGCTTGACACGGCCACTCTTCAGGAAATCTTGCGGTACATGGACGTCTCCAGCTTCAGGGAAAAGCTGGCCGTCGGCAATATCGCTAATATTGATACGCCGGGTTATCAGACCGTGGACGTCAATTTTCACCGCGCTCTCGAGCGCGCCGATCAAAATCTACAGGCGCCGCCGCTTGCGCCGGAGGTCGAAGAAACCCAGGGATTGATCGCGCGTCCGGATGGCAACAACGTGAGCCTCGACCGGGAAAGCGTGATCCTTGCGGGAGTGCAGCTTGAATACCGTACGGCGGTTGCACTTCTCCGGCAGGAATTTCAACGAATTCAGATGGCAATCAACGGCAACAATGGAGTGTAGCGATGAACCTTTTTAATCTGCTGGACGTAAGCGGCTCTGCGCTGCTGGCGGAGCGACAGCGCGCAGAAGTGGTGGCCAGCAATCTGGCGAACGCGGAGACCACGCGAACGCCGGGCGGCGGCCCGTATCAGAGGCAGCAAGTGGTTTTTGGCACGGCGCGCGTCACCCAGCCGTCCTTCGGAGACGCCTTCGACTCCGCCGCTGACAACGCGGTGCGCGGGGTCGAGGTGGTCAACGTCGTGACCGATTCCACACCTCCGGTGCGGCGCTATGATCCTTCGAACCCGGACGCGAACGCGCAGGGCTACGTGGAGTACCCTGCCATCAATCCGGCCGAAGAAACCGTTGACATGCTGGAGGCGGCGCGCGCCTATCAGCTCAATGTGGACGCCGTTCAGGCCACCAAGGGCATGATTGCGCAGGCGCTCACCATTTTGAGCTGACCGTTGCGTAATCACGACGCCTAGCCAGCACGCGCGTTGTTGTTTTATACGGAGCGTCACAATTCAGGGATGGGCATTTGCTGTAGCGGCGCTCTCTGAGCGCCGGAATGACGGCGGAGATGAGATGTTCCGCAGCCTACGAATCGACGGGGTTCGTGATCCTAAAGGAGAGAATCCATGACCGGCATTGTTTCTGGGCTTCCGCCGATTGATCCGGCAGCGTTCAACCACCAGGCAGTCACTCAGATCACCGGCAGTCAGCCAGAATTTATTGACACGCTCAAGCAGACGCTGCAGCAGGCGCAGCAAATCCAGACCGAAGCGGACGGCAAGGTGTCATCCCTGGTTACGGGGCAGGGCGGGGATATTCAAGGGGCGATGCTCGCGGCCGAAAAGGCAAACCTTTCGTTCGAATTGGCGATGGAAGTCCGCAACAAGATCGTCTCCGCTTATCAGGATGTTTACAATATGCAGTTTTAGGACACCATCAACGGAGAGTCTCGGGTTGTAGCGGCGGCGTCCCTGCCGCCGGTTTTTGTTCTTAATTCAATTCGGCGGCAGGGACGCCGCCGCTACAGCTTATTAAATTCGGCGACAGGGACGCTGCAGCTATGGGGGGGCGTAATGCCACCGCACAAGTAGCTCCGGTGCTTGTCGTACGATTCTCAAGCAACCGGCAGGGGTTGATGCATGCCTTTGGATACGTCCCAACTCTTACTACAAGGGCAGACGGTTTTCCGCGGGCTCTCCCAGCGCCAAAAGGCGCTGATTGCGGTGTCCTTGATCGCCGTGATCGGAACGCTGTGGCTGTTCGTCTCACTCCTTGGCCGGGGCGACTACCGCGTCCTTTATTCCGGACTTGACCCTGCCGAGACGAATACCATTGTCAAAAAACTTGCGAACGAGGGTATACCCGCTGAGATGTCGGCGGATGGAAAAACCCTGAGCGTTCCCGGTGATCGGTTGGACAAGGCGCGGCTGGATATGGCCGCGCAAGGGTATCCCCAGACAGGGCGCCTCGGCTTTGAAATATTCGACAAGGCGAACTGGGGTGAAAGCGATTTCGCCGAAAAGGTGAATTACCAGCGGGCGCTCGAGGGGGAGCTCGAGCGGACCATACAAGATTTGACGGATGTGGAGGCGGTGCGCGTGCATCTGGTACTGCCGCACGAATCGCTGTTTACGGAGCGCGAACGGCAGGCGAAGGCCTCGGTGATGGTGCGGCTGCGAAACGGCCATTTATCGGAGCGATCGCTCAAGGCCATCACGTATCTGGTTGCGAGCTCCGTAGATACGCTGACGCCCGATAACGTCACGGTGGTCGACGCCGACGGGAATGTGCCGATTGTGATGCGCGGGGGCGTGAAGCCGGGATCGCCCGAGGGCGCTGCGGACTACGAGCAGGCGCTCGATCAAAAACTCGCGGCCACGCTTACGCCGATCCTCGGCGCGGACCATTTCGTGGCCAAGGCGACCGTGGAGTACGACCCCAATTCGAGCGAAAACACACAGGAGACTTACGACCCGAAGGACTCCGTGGTTCTCACCTCGCAGGTGACGACGGATGGCGATGGCGGCGGAGGCGACGCGGGGATTCCCGGCGCGGCCAGCAACGTGCCGCCGGGGCAATCGAACGCCAATAATCCCAACAACCCGAACACCACCCCCAATCCGAATAACTCCCCCAGCCAAAACGGCGCCAGTGGCGCTGGCCCTGCGAGTGCGAGCGCCACTTCAAGCGCAGCCAACAATGCCGGCGCCGCTTCGAGTGACAATTCGGACACAGACGACGGGAGCGGCGGAGAGACGAGCGACAGCAAGACGTTTGCCGTCGGCAGAACGGTGATGCACACGATCCGTCCGCCCGGCGCCATTCGCCGGATTTCGGCTGCCATTCTGGTGGATGACAAAGTGGAGACTCAGACCGCCGGAAAGAAGAAAACGCTGGTGGCCGTCGCCCGGACACCCGCAGAGCTCAAGCAGATTCAAACGTTGGCCGGCGCCGTTCTCGGCCTCGACCCTTCTCGCGGCGACGTGGTGACGGTCGAAAACATCCCGTTCACCATCACGCCGCTCGAGTCATCCCCACCGCTATACGGACTGAAGCGGATCGGACCATTCCTTAACCAATACGGAGAATTCGTCCGATATATTATTCTGGCGTTGTTTGGGCTGCTGATTTTCCTGTTCGTCGTCAAACCTCTTATCCGTCAACTCGGCGTTGCGCCTCCCGCGTTGCCCGGGGCGCCGGCGGGAGGACTCCAGCATGCGTTGGCGGGAGCAGGCGGGGCGGGCGCGCTGCCCGAATCCGCGACGGCTCTCAATGAGGCGTCCATCCCGGCTGCGGCGGGCGAAATGAGCGGCGAAAAACAGAAGTTTACCCAGATCAGGGAAGCCCTGGTAGCGAAGGTCGCCAAGACGCCCGCCGAAGCGGGACGCTTGGTTGAGGGATGGCTGCACGAGGACGATGATTGACGATGGCCACGTCTACCCAAAACGACCCGAAGCTGACGGGAGCGCGGAAAGCCGCCGTGCTGCTGATCGCCCTGGGCGACAAGGCCGCGGGCGATGTGATGCGCTGTTTGTCCCCCGCTGACGTGCAGCGGATCACAGCGGAAATTGCCGCAGTCCAGTTTGTTTCCCAGGAGGTCTCGGAGCGGGTTCTGGAGGAATTCAACCGGCTGGTGGCCACGCAGGAGTATCTGGCTTCTGGCGGCGCCGAGTATGCGGAGCGGCTTCTGGAATCAGCGTTCGGACCCTCCGAGGCGAAACGCCTATTGAACAAGGCTCTGCGTTCCCACGTCGCGAAATCTCTTGATCTCGAGGACCTGAGCAAGTCCGATCCCCAGCAACTCGTTAAACTGATCCAGGATGAGCAGCCGCAGACCGTGGCCCTCATCCTGGCGCATCTCGGAGCGAAAGTCGGTTCTGCCCTTCTGACGCTGCTCCCTGACACCAGCCGGGGGCCGGTGGTGGAAAAGCTTGCCCGGATGGGCCAGCTTTCGGGCGATACCGTGCAGAACGTTCTCACCGTGGTGCAGAACAGGTTCCAATCAATGGGCCGCCAGCACGACCGGCTTACCTATGGCGGGATGAACGCCGTGGCCGGTATCCTGAACCGGGTGGACGCCACCACCAGCAAGGCCATCCTGGAATCGATCGAGCAAAACGACCCCACCCTTGCCGTTTCCATCCGCGATGTCCTTTTCACCTTTGAAGACTTGCTAACGGTCCCGGAATCCAGCATCCGTGAATGCCTGGGGCCGATCGACAAGAAGACGTTGGCCGTGGCGCTTAAAGGGGCTTCGGAGAACCTCAAGGCGCACGTCATGAAGTGCATGTCCTCGCGCGCGGCCGAAATGCTGACCGAGGATATGGAGGCATTGGGCCCTGTACGGTTGCGCGAAGTGCAGAAGGCCCAGACGGAGATTGTGAATACGCTCCGTACACTCGAGGCAGAAGGCAAGATCAGCTTGAGAAACGAGGAGGAAGATGCCTTCGTTGTCTAAGGCCCGGCTCATGGGCTCGCGCCACGGCCACGTGGACGCGGTGAAAGAGTTTGTCTACCGGCGCGTCGAAACGCCGAATCAGGCGGAGTTCGGCTCGCCCGAGAACTTGCCGGCGTCCATGGGGTTCGTCTGGGAAGAGCAGGCGCCGGCGGCCGATGTGCTACCCGCTCCAGCGGGCGAAAAATATACTGAGGAGGATGTGCGGGCGCTCGAGCAGCAAGCCTGGCAGAAGGGATTTGACGAGGCGGCGGCGCAATCGCGGGAAAATCTGGAACAGGCGCTGGCCCGGGAACGCTCCAATGTTGCGGCGGCGCTTTGTGAGTTTGCCGATGGACGCGAGGCCTATTACCGCCGGATGGAAGGCGAGGTGGTCCGACTGGTGCTTTCGATTGCACGCAAGGTGTTGCACCGCGAAGCGCAGGTAGACCCCATGCTGCTGACGGGCGTCGTCAGGGTCGCCCTGGAGAAAATAGCCGGGGGAGCGTCGGTGAAGCTGCGCGTTCCCGTTGGCCAGGTTGAGCCGTGGCGGGCTGCCGTCCACTCTTTGCCTGCAAGGGATCTTGTCATTGAGGTTGCGGGCGACGAATCGTTGACCGGACCCCACTGCCTGATTGTCACCGAAATGGGCACGACAGACGTGTCCCTCGCCGCCCAACTGGGAGAGATTGAGCGAGGGTTCCTCGACCTCCTCACCGAACACCCGGCGAACGGCGCAAACGGCAGCCTCGCACGCCGCTGACTTATTTATAACGTCATGAATAGCGCCACGCTGAGTTCGTATCTTCATCATGTAGAGTCGATCTCTGCCTTGCGCTGGTGGGGCCGCATCACGAAGGCTACGGGCCAGCTTGTGGAGTCCGAGGGGCCGTTCTGCTCGGTGGGCGAATGCTGTGAAATTGTGGATGGAACGGGGCGAGTGTATGAGGGTGAAGTGGTAGGCTTTCGCGGGCCCACCGTGCTCTCCATGGCACTCGAGAAGGTAGAAGGGATCAGGTACGGTGACCGCATCACGACCTGGGGCGCTCATCCCAGTCTGGGTGTGGGCGGGGACTTGGTGGGCCGGGTGATCGACGGCTCGGGCCAAGCCTTGGATTCGGCGCCCCGGCGGCGGATTGAGCAGCGATGGCCGCTGCATACTGCCCCGCCGTCGGCGCTTGAGCGCGTCCCGATCGTCGATCCGATGGGCTGCGGCGTGCGCGCCATTGACGGGCTGATCACGGCCGGCCGCGGCCAGCGCCTGGGTATTTTCGGCGGCAGCGGCGTGGGCAAGAGCACGCTGATCGGCATGATGGCCAGAGGAAGCGCCGCCGACGTGACGGTGTTGGCGTTGGTCGGGGAGCGTGGCAGGGAAGTGCGAGAGTTCCTGGAGAACGCCCTCGGCGAAGAGGGTAGGCAGCGGTCTGTAGTGGTGGTCTCCACCTCCGATCAGCCGCCGCTGATCCGGATTCGCGCCGCACTTGCCGCGACTTCGGTGGCGGAGTATTTCTGCTCGCGTGGGAAGAGCGTTCTGCTCGTGGTGGATTCGCTGACGCGCGTCGCCATGGCGCAGCGGGAAATTGGCCTGGCGGCCGGAGAGCCGCCTACCTCGCGCGGTTATACGCCGTCCGTCTTCACGCTGCTCGCACGCCTGATTGAGCGCGCCGGCCGCTTCGGCAAAGGCAGTATCACGGCGTTCTATACCGTGCTCATGGAAGGCGACGATCAGCAGGATACCCTGGTCGACGCCGTCCGAGCGCTGCTCGACGGGCATATCGTGCTTGACCGCCGCCTGAATATGCAGAACCACTTCCCGCCCATTTCGGTGCTCGACAGCCTCAGCCGCTTGATGACTTCCGTATGCGCGCGCGAGCATCTGGATAAGGCCCGGCATCTGCGCAAGCTCCTCGCGTCGTACGCCGCGTCGGAGGACCTCATCCGCGTGGGCGCATACCAGAAGGGGATGGATCCGGTGCTTGACCGCGCGGTGGCCGTCGTTCCCACCATCAACGCTTTTCTGCAGCAGGAGACTGGCCAGACGGCTCCGTTTGACGGGACGATTGGCCAGCTCATGGCGCTCCCAGAGTAATCATGCCTTACCAGTTTTCGCTCCGCGCGCTTTTGCGAATTCGCCGTATTTATGAGCAGCGCGAGCGGATGCGTCTGACCCTCCTGAACGCTGCACGCGCCCGCTTGCGCAACGAGTACGACGAAACCGGCCGCCAACGGGCGCAAGGCTTTGAGGAATTAGAAGAAAAGCTGGAAAAGGGAATCGAAGGAACAGAGTTTCAATTCGAGGAGGCTTCGCTTCGGCTCATGGCCAACCGCCAGCGGGAATTGGCCGCCCTGATTGAAGCGATCGAACTGCAAGTCCGGAAGCAGGCTGCGGCCTTCCGGGAGTCTCAGATGAAGCGCAAGATTCTCGACAGCCTGAACGAGCGCGAGCGGCTGGCCTATGAGCAGATTGAGGGCCGCCGCGAGCAGCAGCGCATCGACGATCTATTTACCCGGCGCCACACCGCAAGCCCGAGCGGCCATCCCGGCGCGACTTCAGCGGCTAGAAGTTTCCTCGTTCCATAGGCAAGCCTTGCCTAGCTTGGCGGCGCCAACCGCCTGAAGCGCATCCGCACAAAGCGATGGGAGAACTCATGTGATTGAAAACGTGGAGGTTGTGCGTTTCCGGAAAAACACGCGGGATGTGGCGAGCGGAGTGCAACCAAGTGGCTGCGCGAAGCCTTCAACATGCAGACCCACGCACTACAAACCGCAGCGGCATTGATCCCCGTAAGGGCGAACGCTGGAAATGCGCCGCTTCCGCCGAGCCAGCAAGGCTCGCAGGGTACCGGGTCATTTGGCAGCCACCTCGACCGGGCAATGGAGAATATCGGCGCCGCAGCTAACCCGCCGCTGGCATCGAAGCCGAAAAGCACGCAGGATGACCATTCCGGGCGCGCCGGTTCGCCGGCTGCAACCACGGCATCAGGACCTGCCGCTGCGCCGCACGCCGGGGCGGTGGGCACGCCTTCGTCAGCGTCGGCCGCGGTAGTGCTGGTCGCGATGTCCAGCAGCGCTGACTCTCGCGCGGCATCCACAACTGATCGCGGCGCGGCGGCGAGTTCGCCCAAGGGGCTTTCATGGCTTATGGAAATGCTTCCGGACATTCTGACAGGCCAGAGCGGTTTGTCATCGCGGTCAATGCAGGCGTCAACCACCTCGTCGCAGACCACCGCGAACGGCCAAAATCTCGGCGATAAGCCTGTGGGTTCGGCGCCGGCCAAAGCGGCCGCCGCCAAGTCATTGGACAGTACACCGGCAGACGCGGTTGTGCCGCAACCGGCCCATCAGGCGGCGAGCGCCGACTCAAGCGTAACTTCGAGTTCGACCACCATGGCTGCCGGTAAGACCTCCTCAGATGACCAAGCCGGAATGCAGAGCGCAGCGAAGTTTCTGGAAAGCACCGGACTTTCATTGCTTTCGAAAACGACGTCGGCGGACGGAGGGGCGCTGCCCAACCTATTTCAAGGTAAATCGGCCTCTTCCGCAGCCGCGAACCATGGGCCGAGCGATTCATCCAGCGCCGTGATCCCGTCGGGCGCCGCGCACACAGAACCCGCCGCGGGCGCTGCAGCGCAAGTTCAAGCAAAGGACGCGGCTGGAAGCAATGCAGCGGCGGTTCAAGCGCAGACCACGCATGCGGACTCTTCGCCGGCCGTGAAACCCGCTGCCGCGCCGAGCGGCGATGGGTCGAAGAATGGCGCCTCTCAGGATTCGGCCGGCAAGTCGGCGAACTCCGGGCAAACCCCCGGCGTGCCGGCCGTCGCGGCGCAGGGGGCTGCGGCCTCGGCTGCCGGTAACGCTGTTCAAGCTGCTGCGAATGGCGTCCCGGCCGCACTTGGCCAGGCGGCGGCCGCTGGTAATCCATCATCCCACGCCGGAAACCCTCCGCAGGGCGCGTCGCCGCAAACAACCGTTAGCGACCGCGTGGCGGCGGCGATGGACAGCCCAGTGAGCGCGCCGGGAAACGTGGTGAACGCGGCCTCGCTGGTCGAGACCCAGCAGGGCAGGTCGGAAATGCGTGTGGCGGTGCAGACGGAAAGTATGGGCACGCTGCAACTCCACGCCGTTCTGGATAGCGGCCGCGTGGGTGCTTCCATTTCGGTCGTTGGGCATGAAGCGCACACCCTATTGAGCAATGAGCTTCCGGCGCTGCAGCAGGTACTCGCCGATCAGAACCTGCGAATTGACCACCTGACCGTTATCAATTCTCCGATGAGCAGCGGTGCCGGCGGAGGCGATGCGCGCAATTTTCAATCGGGAGATTTCAACCATCCGCAGGGACGGGACGCACGCTGGTATTCTCCCGCCCCCATTGCCGCGAGCCGAGCTGCAGACGCCTTGGCTCCGGCAGATGTACGGCGCCGCCTGAGCGTTCGCGCCTGACGATGAAGACCAACTTGAAGTGAAAGAGAGGAACACCCATGACCATCCATCCGGCTGTGACGATCGCGGCGCCCCGTGTTGCACCCGCTACGGCGCCCACCGCTCCCGCGGCGACCCAGGGAATCCAGCCGCAGCAGATTACGACGACGGATTTCATGACGCTGCTCGCGGCGCAGCTCCAGGGTCAGGAT
>JBOGJT010000003.1:0-2449 GCA_050745065.1 Terriglobia bacterium | reverse complement strand
TGCTGGGCCTTCGTCAAGGCCTGCGAGCGGATGTAGGAGAGGACCTGTGTTTGTGATTGCGGGGATTGTCGCACTCGTGCTGTTTTTGTATCTGCTGTACGCTCTTTTGCACCCGGAGCGCTTCTAAAAATGACGTCGATAGGTTTGCTCAACATCGCGGTTTTTTTTCTGGTGCTTCTCGTTTTGACGAAGCCGCTGGGCGCGTTTATGGCCAGGGTGTTCGAAGGGGAGCGGACCTTTTTGCATCCGCTGTTGCGTCCCTTTGAGCGGTTGATTTACCGCGTGTGCGGCGTGCGTGAGGATTCCGAACAGCGGTGGACCCAGTATGCTGCGTCTCTGATTGCATTCAGCCTGGTCGCCTTTCTTTTTGTTTATGCCCTCCAGCGGTTACAGGGCTTTCTTCCGCTGAACCCGATGGGATTCGGAACGGCTCATGCGCCGCACGGCGCAACCGGCATCACGCCGGACCTGGCGTTCAATACCGCCGTCAGTTTCATGACCAACACCAACTGGCAGGCCTACAGCGGTGAGAGCACGCTGGGCTATTTGGTGCAGACGGCCGCGCTCACGGTGGAGAACTTCGTCTCCGCTGCGGCCGGCGTGGCAGTGGCCATCGCTCTGATTCGCGGCTTTGCGCGGCACCAGGCAAAAACCGTGGGGAGTTTCTGGGTTGATCTGACGCGCGGCCTGGTCTATATCTTTCTGCCCCTGGCGTTTGCTGGCGCGTTGGTTCTCGGCTCACAGGGCGTGATTCAGAATTTCAAGCCCTACTCCCGCATCACGACGGTTGCGGGCCCTTCGCAGATGATCCCACAGGGCCCGGTTGCTTCCCAGGAATCGATTAAGATGCTGGGCACGAATGGCGGCGGCTTTTTCGGCGCCAACTCCTCGCACCCGTTCGAGAATCCCACCCCTTTTTCTAACTTCATCGAGATGCTCATGATGCTTCTGGTTCCCGCCGGGCTCACGTACACCTTCGGCCGGATGGTGAAAGACACAAGGCAGGGGTGGGCCCTGTTTGCGGCGATGAGCATTCTGTTTCTGGCGGGTGTGTTCATCGCCTGTGGAGCGGAGCAGCACGGCAATCCGATCCTCGCGCGACTGGGTATTGAAACACATGCTACGCCAAGTCAGCCGGGCGGCAACATGGAGGGCAAAGAAGTGCGTTTCGGCATCGTGGATTCCGCGTTGTTCGCCACGATGACGACAGACGCGAGCTGCGGCGCCGTGAATAGCGTGCACGATAGCTATACTCCGGTCGGCGGCTTGGTAACGCTGTTCAATATCCAACTCGGCGAAGTGGTTTTTGGAGGGGTAGGAGCCGGGCTTTACGGCATGTTGCTTTTTGCCATCGTTGGCGTCTTCATCGCCGGACTGATGGTGGGGCGCACGCCGGAGTACATCCGCAAGAAAATTGAGCAGAAAGAAGTGAAGATGGCGATGCTGGGCATGATTATCATGGCAGCCAACATTCTTCTCTTCACCGCGATGGGCTCGGTGGCCCGCTTCAGGAAGGGGGGCTACTGGAACCCTCCGGGCGAGGCCGCAGCCAACGTAGGCAACGCGGGTCCGCACGGATTTACCGAAATCCTTTACGCCTATTCAAGCGCCAACGGCAATAATGGCAGCGCGTTTGCCGGTATCAACGCCAACACGCCTTGGTACAACCTGAGCACGGGCCTCGCCATGCTCATTGGCAGGTTTTTATTTCTGATTCCGATGCTTGCCGTCGCCGGGAGTCTCGCCGCCAAGCGCGAGATCCCCTCAACCAACGGTACCTTGCCGACGCACGGCGCCCTCTTTGTGGGCGTATTGATTGGCACGATCGTCATTGTGGGAGCGCTCACGTTCTTCCCGGCGTTATCGCTCGGACCCATCGTAGAACACTTTTTGATGGTTCACGGCAAACTCTACGCGGCTGCGGTGTTGCCGCGTTAAGATGACCGCTGGAATGCCCGGCGGCAAGCCACCACGCGAACACGAACACGGGTATCAACCGGCATTTCTCCCGGTCGAGCCGGCTCTGAACTTGAAGGCTTATATCAACTGATATGTCCACAACTTCGGCGCAACACGATCCCGAGCTTATCCCTAAGAGACTTGTGCGGGCGCGGCCGCTTTTTGACCGGGAGATTTTGAAGCGCGCGTCCAAGGACTCGCTGGTGAAGTTGAATCCCGCCATTCAAGTAAAGAACCCGGTGATGTTTGTGGTGGAGGTGGGCGCGGCGCTCACCACCCTCCTGCTGGGGCGGAACATCTGGACTGCCGCGCCGGATATCAAATTTGTTCTGCAGATTTGCATCTGGCTATGGTTTACGGTGATTTTCGCCAATTTTGCCGAGGCTATGGCGGAGGCGCGCGGCAAAGCTCAGGCGGATACGCTGCGAAAGACCAAGACAGACTCCACCGCCCGGCGAATTTCGAGGGCAGGCAAAGAGGAGGTTATCCC
>JBOGJT010000002.1:0-4429 GCA_050745065.1 Terriglobia bacterium | reverse complement strand
TCTCTGAGAAGGTGTGAAAAAATTTGAATCTGTCATGCTGAGCGTAGCGAAGCATCTGCTTTTTGTTGGAAACAAAAGGGCGAGATTCCTCGCCTTGCTCGGAATGACATCGCTGGCCGATTTTTTCACAGCTTCTGAGCGCCGAAATGACGGCGGCCAGAGGTCGCCGCGCCAGAGTCGAACGCCGCTGACTTATGACGTCACGTATAGAACCTCCATCATATCGCGGCCAGCGGAAAACGGCTGGTTTGCCGTGTGGTTCATTCGCCGGACCAGCCCGTCGAGGATTGCGGAATGACTCTATTAGTTGTCATTCTGTTCCGAAAATTGGAGAAGGGCAACTTTGAAAGCAAATGGCTTACGACGTTCAGCGTAGGGGCACGGCTTGCTGCGCCCCTACACCCTACTTTCATCCTTTGCGGGTGTCGCAGAGGGGCCGTAGCGCAGGCTCTACCCCACGCCGGAGTAATCTGGTAGGATTTTAAGACCGTCCATGCGGCGGCCGTGGCAAATCTCATTTGGGGGTACCGTTCGTGCGTCGTTCGACAGTCTGGATACTTGTTCTTTGCGCGTGCCTTTTGGCGGTTGTGGTTGAGATTGGCTGGATAGCATCCGGGCGCCTACGTGCGGCGGCTCGACCCACGCCCCCGGTTACGACGAGCGAGGCCTCCGCGACTGCCGGGCGGGGCTTCGCCATGTCAAACCTCGATCCAAAAGTGAAGCCGTGCACGAACTTCTACCAGTACGCAGACGGCGGATGGATGGCGAAGAACCCCATCCCGCCGGCTTATCCCTGGTGGACCACGTTCAGCGCGCTGGCCGAACGGAACCGCGACATCCTGCACGGCATCCTGGAGAAAGACGCTGCCGACAAGGGCGCCGCGCCCGGCTCGAACGTGCAGAAGCTGGGTGATTACTACGCCAGTTGCATGAACGAAAACGAAGTAGACGCGGAGGGGATCAAGCCTCTCGCGCCCGAGTTCCAGCGGATCGCCCAGATTCATGACATCCCCAGCCTTCAGGCGGCGATCGCCCACCTTCAGGGCATCGGCGTGGACGCGGTATTTAACTTCGGCTCGGAGCAGGACTTTAAGAACAGCAGCATGATGATTGGCGACGCGGGCCAGGGCGGGCTTGGCCTGCCGAATTGCACCTACTACACCAAGCAGGACGCAAAGTCGAAGCAGATTCGAACCGAATACCTGGCTCACGTCACCAAGGTGTTCACGCTGCTGGGCGACAAGCCCGATGTCGCGCCGGCCGAGGCGGCAACCGTGATGCGCATCGAGACCGAGCTCGCCAAGGCCTCCAAAACCCCCGTCGAGCTGCGAGACCCGAAAGCCACGTACAACAAAATGGACATGGCGCAGTTGAAGACTCTCGCGCCGGTGGTGGCCTGGCAGAATTATTTCGATCAAATCGGGCATCCGGAAATGGGTTCGATCAACGTGGACGAGCCGGCCTTTTTCAAGGAAGTGAACGCCGTTCTCACCAGCGTCTCGCTGCCAGATTGGGAAACTTATCTCCGCTGGCATCTCATCACCGCCTCGGCGCCCTACCTGTCGAAGCCCTTCGTGGATGCGCACTTCGATTTTTACGGCAAGACTCTTACGGGAACCAAGGAGATTCTGCCGCGCTGGAAGCGCTGCGTCCGCTCAACCGACGGCGCCATCGGCATGGCGCTCGGCCAGCAGTACGTTCAGGTTGCGTTCCCTCCGGCGGCAAAGGCGCGCGCGCTGGCGATGGTGAATAACCTGATCGCGGCGCTCCGGAGCGATATCTCCACGCTAAGCTGGATGGGGCCGAGCACGCGCAAGTACGCCATCGCCAAGCTCAATCTCTACATGAAAAAAATTGGCTACCCCACCAAGTGGCGTGATTATTCGGCGCTTCACATTATCAGGGGCCCTTACGTGGCGAACGTCGCGCGCGCCAACCTGTTCGAGTTTCACCGCGAGTTGAACAAGATCGGCAAGCCCGTGGACCGCACGGAGTGGGGCATGACGCCGCCCACCGTCAACGCTTATTACGACCCGTTGATGAACGAGATTGTTTTCCCGGCGGGCATCCTGCAGCCGCCCTTCTTTAACCCCATGGCGGATGACGCCGTCAACTACGGCGCGATCGGCGCCGTGATCGGCCACGAAATGACGCACGGCTTCGACGACGAAGGCCGGCAGTTTGACGCGCACGGCAACATGGTGAACTGGTGGACGCCGGAAGACCTGAAGCGTTTTCAGGCGCGCGCCCAGTGCGTTGTGCACCAGTTTGACAGCTATGTGGTCGAGGACAACCTGCACGAAAACGGAAATCTGGTGGAGGGCGAAAGCATCGCAGACCTCGGCGGCGTGACCATCGCCTACGCCGCTTTCCAGCAAACCCCGGAGGCGAAATCACACAAGGAAATTGATGGCTTCACGCCGGACCAGCGGTTCTTCCTGGGTTATGCACAAGTCTGGGCCACCAATGCGCGGCCTGCTTTCGCGCGACTGTTAACGCAAACAGACCCGCATCCACTCAACCGCTTCCGCGTGATCGGTCCCCTCTCCAACCTGCCGGCATTCGCCAAGGCTTGGAGTTGCAAGCCCGGCGACGCGATGGTGCGGCCGCCGGCTGAGCAGTGCAAGATTTGGTGAGTGGGGCGCGGGGCGTCCGATTGTGGCGGCGGCCTCTAGCCGCCGGTCTTCACTATTAAAAACCAGCGGCCAGAGGCCGCCGCCAGCCATCAATAATTCAGCGGCAGCGTTAGCCGTGCCTGCGCTCCGAGTGCGCCGGGGCGATTTTCCAGTGAGAGCGTGCCGCCGTGTGCTTCGGCGATCTGGCGGCTGAGCACCAGGCCAATCCCGACCCCGCCGGGCTTGGTGGTGAAAAACGGCACAAACAGGTTGCCAGCGTTCGCGATGCCCGGTCCTTCGTCCTCCACGCACAATTCCAGACTGGCGCCCGTCTTCTTCCACTTCACGTTGACATTCCCGCCCGTTTCAAGCGCGGCATCCGCGGCGTTGCGCACCAGGTTAATGAGCATCTGCTCTAATTGGTCCGGGTCGGCCTGGATGATGATCCCGGGGCCGGGCGCGACTGACACAGGAAGCCGCGTCTCCATCGCCGCGACTCGGCGCACCCACGTGCCCACGTCAAGCGGCTGTAGCCGCGGCTTTGGCAGTCGCGCCAGGCTTGCATAGGCGCCCGTAAAGCGGCCCAGCGCCTCGGCGCGCCCGCCAATCACCCCAAGGCCGCGCTGCATGTCCTCTTCCCAATCCGAGGGGCGTGGGTTGCGCCGTACCAGGCTTTGCAGACTTCCTGCCATGGATTTGATTGGCGCAAGCGAGTTGTTAATTTCGTGGCCCAATACACGCACCAGCCGCTGCCAAGCTTCATGCTCGCCTTCGTGCAAGGCGCGCCGGAGGTTGGTAAGCACAAGCAGCTCCAGCGGCAGGCCGCCTTGACGAAAACTGCTGCGGCTCATCCTCCAGCGGGCGCCCGAATCCGGCGATCCGGGGAACGACATCTGAAGCGTGCGCTCAACGCGGCCTCGCCCACCGGCCTCGCCCGCAGCATCTTCTCCGGCGCGCGCCCCCTCTAAACACGCGCCTAATCCCAGCTCGGAGGCTGTCGATCCGAGCAAACGCTGGGCAGGTTGCGCGAGCAAGCGCTCACCGCTGCGGTTCACCAAGCGGAGCCGCTCGTCCCCGTCGAAGGCAAACACCGCAACGTCAATCTCCTCCATCACCTTGCGGAGCAGGGCAGTGGCCTCAAGGGCGCCAAGCCGCTGCTCGCGCAAGAGGTTGATGAGCGCGTTCGCTTCACGCATGACCTCTGCCAGCGGATCATCGCCTTGCGACCGGCGAGCGCGAAAGGAGTAATCCCCTTCGCGCAGCGCCGCGAGCAGGTTTGATAGCGTCTGCAGAGGAACTTCCACCCTGCGCCGCAGCGCCGTCGAGACTCCCAGCCAGCAAAACACGATGGCGAGCGTCAGCGTCCACTGCAAGCTGGAGCTGTAGCTGCCCGCCCATAGGAAAATCAGCGCCACGACCACCGCCGGCAGTCCGGCGAGGAGAGCCATCACGAAGACGCCGCGCAGGAAGTTGGGCTGGCGGCCGCGTTGGCGCGCATTGGAGAAATCAGACATACAAGCAGGTGCCAGGTGTCAGAAAGAACTTTTCGTGGTTCCTCGTTCGTGGTCCGTGGCGCGCAGTTCACGCCCGATTCCAAGTTTCTGCTGTTGCGAAACACGGACAACAGACGAGCCGCATGAGTCAGACCTTCCGAATGCCGGGCGCCCGACACCTGGCACCCGGAACCTGACACCTTCTTCACATGATGTTCTTAGCAAGTTAAAATGTCCGCTTTTTATAGCTAATGAAATGTCCGGTTTCGCTTTTCCTTCGGCGCTAACCGAAGGAGCCCGTAGGGCGACTGAGGTTAGCGC
>JBOGJT010000001.1:0-24017 GCA_050745065.1 Terriglobia bacterium | reverse complement strand
CATTATTTTCTGGAGTGGCGAGGCCGCCGACGGTGGGAGTGGACCGGTGGACCCCAGTGCGCATTTTTATGGCTCCCGTCAACTGGACGCGCACGGCAACCTGATCAACAAGCGCGACACGTGGCTCACCCGCGCGGTGGCGTACACCCGTCTGATCCCCCCTGGGGCCGCCGACACGGTGCATTACCGGTTGAAGATTCCTGAAAATTGCGGAGACAAAATTACCATTACCGCCAAGCTGAATTACCGCAAGTTCAGTTGGTGGTACACACAGTGGGCCTTTGCCGGCGTCCGCGACCCGGCGGACCCGCATTACGGCCGAACTTACGATTTTGACGATGGACGCTGGGTTTTCTCCGGCAATCTTGCGGGCGTATCGGCCAAGGACAAGCGGATTCCCAACGTGCCAACCGTGGTGATCGCGCAGCAAACGCTCTCACTTCCCGTCGAAGGGCACGGCGCGCCGCCGCCATTCACGCAAGAGATCAGCCTGAACAAAAAGGATATGCTTCGTTGGAACGACTACGGCATTGGCCTGCTTTTGCAGGGCGACCTGAAAGGCGCCGAGCGGGCGTTCAGGACGGTGACCCAAATTGATCCTTCTTATGCGAACGGTTGGGTCAACGTCGCGCGCGCCATGATTCAGGAAGGAAACACGGATGCCGCGAAGCCGCTTCTGGTGCGGGCCTTGAAGCTGGATCCCCGGCTCGGCAGCGCGCATTACTTTTACGGCCTTGCGCTTAAGGCCGACGGCAAATATCCCGAGGCTTACGATCAGTTCGCCGCCGCCGCCGCCCGCTACCCGAAGGATCGTGTGGTGCGGAACCAGATGGGACGCATGCTCTTTTTACAGCGAAAGTACCGGCCGGCGCTGGCTCAGTATCAGCAAACGCTCAGCATCGATCCCGAGGATCTCGAAGCGCATTACAATATGATGCTGTGCTACATGGGGCTTGGGGACGGCAGGCTGGCCCTCCGCGAAAAGACGCTCTATTTGCGCTTCAAGGCGAATGAGATAGCGAGGTCGATTACCGGACCGTATTATCTGTCGCATCCGGATGCGAATAACGAGGCGGAGCCGATCCACGAGCACGATAGCATTCCGCTTGCGGAGATAAGTCATCCGCCCGCGTCCTGGTATACGCCTTACCCGGTGGCGCCGCCGGCCGCGGCTTCACGGCGTGCGGGGACGCCGCATCACAATATCTACGCGGTACGCGCCAGATGGGACGGAGGAGGCGCACGGCGTTGAACCTGAGCCAGAACCGGTTGGACCGAGAAACGCCGGGTGTAATGTGGGCCAGGATGGTAATCCAGGAATCCGGGCGGCGCACGCATTGACGCATGTTGCCACCTATGTCCTGTTCAAGCGAGGCACACATCGCAAAGTGCGCCGGGCAGTTTTTCGGCGCCCCGCTGCGGCAAATCCTTTTCACGGAGTATGAATCTGAAGCTATCTCGTCGTGATCTGTTAAGACTGGCGGCCGCTGCGACCGCCGCGGCGGCCGGGGGGAATTTTCAGGGCGGCCTCGCCCGAGCCGCGTCCTTCCCGCGCCCGATCAGGTATGAGGAGATCACTCGCCGCGCGGGCATCCATTTCACCCACTACACCGGAGCTTTCGGAAAACGCTATTTGCCAGAGACCATGGGTTCCGGCTGCGCGTTCATCGACTACGATAACGACGGCCGTCCCGATATCCTGCTGGTTCAGGGCATGGATTTTCCCGGCCACTCGCGGCGCCGCACCACGCAAAGGCTCTATCGCAACAACGGCGACGGAACGTTCACAGACGTTACGCGGCGCGCCGGCCTCGATATCGAAATGTACGGAATGGGCGTGGCCGTGGGGGATTACGACAACGATGGCTACGACGACATCTACCTCACCGGACTCGGAGAATCCCACCTGCTGCACAACGAACGCAATGGGACCTTTAAGGACGTCACCAAATACGCCGGAGTGAACAATACCGGTTTCGGCGCGAGCGCCGCGTGGTTTGATTACGACCGCGACGGGCGGCTCGACCTCTTCGTTTGCAATTACGTAAAGTGGTCCGAGAAAGGCGACATCTATTGCTCGCTCGACGGCCGCAACAAGTCCTACTGCACTCCCGAAGCTTACCCTGGCGATTCATGCCGCCTGTTTCATAATCTGGGCAACGGGCGGTTTGAGGATGTCACCGGAAAGGCCGGCATCTATGATCCAACGGGCAAAAACCTGGGTGTGGCCATCATTGATTATAACAACGACGGCTGGCCTGACATTGCCGTCTCCAACGACACGCAGCCCTCCAAGCTCTATCGCAACAATCGGAACGGAACGTTTACGGAAGTGGGCGTTGAGGCCGGAATCGCCTTCAGCGAGGACGGCATCGCGCGCGGCGCGATGGGCATCGACGCGGACGACTTTGACGATTCAGGCCGTGAAAGCCTGCTCGAAGGCAACTTTTCGAACCAGATGCTGGGCTTGTATCACAACGAAGGGCATGGGTTTTTCATCGATATCGCGCCGTCCTCAGCCGTGGGCCGCGCCAGCCTGCTTTCGCTCTCCTTCGGACTGTTTTTCTTCGACTACGATCTCGACGGTCTCGAGGATTTATTCGTGGTCAACGGACATATCGCGCCGGACATCAACCGCGTGCAGCCGCAGGTCTCTTACGCGGAGATACCGCTGGTGTTTCACAACGAAGGCCGCAGCCATTTTCAGAATGTGGGGCGCGACCTTGGCTTTACGGAGCGGATGGTGGCCCGCGGCGCTGCCTACGCCGACATCAACAATGACGGCGCGCTCGACATTCTGGTAACCACCAACGGCGGCCCCGCCCACCTTTATCGCAACGTAGGCGGCGACCAGAATAACTCGATCCGCGTTCGCACCGTGGGCACGCGCTCGAACCGCGACGGTATCGGCGCTGTAGTCCGGGTGAAGACCCCGACGGGTTTGAACGAACAAACGGTCCACTCAGGATCGAGCTACTGCTCACAGAGCGAACTGACGCTTACGTTTGGGATGGGAAAAGAGGACCGGGCGGATCACGTTCAAATCAATTGGCCCAGCGGCCATCAGGACACCATCAGGTTTTTGAACGCGGGATCAACGTATACGATCGAGGAAGGCGGGAAAATCCTGGCCAGCAAGCCATTCAGGAGATAGCCACGGCCGGCACTTCTCCGAGAAGCTGTGAAAACATTTGAATCTGCCATGCTGAGCCCTTCGCCCGTCATTCTGAGCCGATTCGCTCCTCTTCGAATCGCCCTGAGCGAAGCGAAGAGGCTCACGGTAAACTCCGCGAAGAATCTCCGTATTTCTCTCAGAATGAACTCCGCGAAGCACCTGCTTTTTGTTGGAAACTAAAGGGCGAGATTCCTCGCGTTGCTCGGAATGACATCGCTTGCCGATTTTTTCCCAGCTTCTGAGTGCGGAGTTTTTCATCTGAATGACGCGGACCGGAGAATGCGTGTGAATCCGCGAATTGACATGGCGCGCGGGAATCGCAGCCTTTCGCGTTCGCGCGGGGCCGCCAAGCCGGCGTGCCATCGGCAGAGTTAAAGACCACGCCGCGCTACCCCGTCGCAGCGAATCGATCCGCTGCCCAGCCGGCTACGCTATGGACCATTAAAGTTGACCATGGTAGACTTATCTGGTCCAGGAGCTAATCCGCGTGCAAGAAGTCGCAATCTCGGAATTCAAAGCCAAGTGCCTGGCGCTGCTTGAGCAGGTGCGGAAGACGAAACGGCCGATCCGCGTGACACGCTTCGGCAAACCGGTGGCGGAGGTGGTTCCTCCGGCGCCCGCCGCGGAACGCGCAGACTGGCTCGGCTCCCTGGCGGGTAGCGTGGAAATCCGAGGCGATATCGTGTCTCCGGTCATCGAGGAGACCGATTGGGAGGCGCTCGGCGATTGAGGCTGCTGCTCGATACGCACATCTGGTTATGGAGTCTGGCGGAGCCGGCGCGCCTCGGGCGCCGCGTCCGGCGAGAGCTCGTCAACCAGAACAATGAACTCTGGCTTTCGCCCGTAAGCACCTGGGAAGCGCTGCTGCTGAATGCGAAGGGTAGAATTAAGTTGCACGGTGATCTGGCGGGATGGCTGGCGCGCGCAACCGCACACACGCGTGAAGCTCCTCTGACTCATGAGATTGTGCTTGCGGCGCATGCACTGCCACTGCCCCACCCGGACCCCGCAGACCGTTTTCTCGCGGCCACCGCCCATGTGCTCGGACTAATCCTGGTGACGGCAGACGCGCGGCTGCTGGGCCTCGGGGATATCAAAACATTGGCCAACCGCTGATCTTCCTGCCCGACGAAGGCGTTTGGTCTCGGGCGAAGCGCCAACTCGCCAACGCCTGCCCCCTCGACGTTGATGAGTTGATGGACGATGTCATCCGTTCGATCAATGGAGTCCGAGCTTCCCCCCGCGCAACTGCGGGGCTGCATCCTCCAATCCGATTTACCTCGTTTTCTGTCTTAAGTTGTTGCATTATTTATGCAGATATCAATAATGATTTAACTTGGTCAGCACGAAGGCGCGAAATGGCGCAAACGAGTCCCGATTAATTTCGTCAAACTCCGCCGGAGTAAATGTCTTCGTCTCGTATCTTGCATCGCGGGAGTCATCCTTAAGGTGTCCGTACCACTCCCACGCCTGACTGTCAAGGACGCCGTTGCGCAGCAACTCCTCCGCAGCTCGATTTTCGCCTTTATAGTTTCGAATGTCAAAAAGACCGCTACTCGTGACGAGCGCCCGGAGCCAATGCACGGCGCTATAAAAGAGCGCCGTAACAGCCCAGTCCGCGAATTCACCGGCCCCCAGGTCGTGACGGCGAATGAACTGCTCATTATGCAAGGCCTTTGCCCGATGCGCCGTTGGCGTCGCCATAATCAGATTTATAGTAGAAGACGGTCCCGTCTAAGTCATTTTCAATCAGGCCTTCAGGACGAAGCACGACGTTAAAATCGAAGAATGTGCCAGGATTGCGCAGTAATGCCTGAGCTTCAGCGATGTAGATTGCGGACCGGTCCGTGCGGCTGTTTGAGTGGAGATATGTCCACACTTCGACCTCAGAATCAGGAGAATCGAGACCAAGGGCCACGACCGCTAACACCTGTGGGTTTGCGCCCAAGAGCCTGACAAATTCCCACAAGGCGGATTCCCACTGCGCCATGGCAGGAGGAAGTGGGTCGTGCCACGTTGCCAGACTATAAGTTCGGATAACGTCGCTTTGGGTTGCCATCCTTGTGAACTCTTTGTTTCACATCCGCGTTACGTTCAGTTCCGTATACGCCAGCCGATGCACCGTGTCGTCCCATAGCTCAAAGGTGTAGGTTCCATTTTCGGTCAGCTGTCCAGCCGTGAAAGCCCAGGCCGATTGCGCTATGGATCCGTCGGATTCCCAGCTGTCGCTCCACTTAGCGATTTCCTGTCTCGCAGGGTCCAGGACTTTCAATTCCAGCTTGCCTGGCTTGGCCAATCTCACCTTATAGAAAACAAAAAAAATCCTGTTGTCCCGTTGAGCCGATTTTATCTTAGAGGGAGAAAGAAAGGGGGCGCCTTCCAAGTTGGAAAATTGAACACTATCAAAGATACCATGCAGGGTAGGTTTCGTTCCAGGCCCGGAAACCAATCTCTCGCAAAGCAGAAATGCTAGGACTTGAGAGCCATTCATGGCATGAGGTTAACAAACTCTCGAACGGCAAGCAAGTAAGCACCTCTGCTTGTGAGGTCTACGGCCTTTGATGTAGAACGGCCCAGCAAACGGCGGACCTGAACGACACAGGTCCGCACTACTCCACGCTGGTCACCTCTTCGGCGATCCAGAATTTGCCGGGTTCGAGACCGGCGCGCAGCGCAAGCTCGTGCGCCATGAGCTGGATGTGCAGTGAGTCGACGAGGGTTCCCATACCGAGTCTGGCTGTTTCCACGCGCACCAAGCGGGTGTTGGGGGTCTCGTCCAATGGAAGGTCTGTGAATAAGAGCACACGGCCTCCGTGTGACCGGATTTCCTCCGCGATCCCCAGCAGGAATTTGCCCGTAACAGCCGTATTCTTGCGCGTCTGCAGCATGTTTCTGCGTGCAATAACAATGTAACGGTGAGCCGTGTTCACGATCTCGATGGGCCCATGCCTGAACTGGGCCGCGCTCGTACCTTCGGCTGCGAGCCGGACCACCTCTTTGATCATGAGCGCGCCTTGGTAAACGGTTGAAAGGTCCGGTCCGCGCGACATCAGCACCGTATAGGTGGGATGGTTGAAGAACTCGACCGTGGGTTGGACGATCTCTTCGACGCGGTCGAGAATGCCCTCCATCGCCTCGATGGACTGCAGCAGGGCCTGGGTAACCGCCCGGGGGTTTTCGCGCGCAATGGCAAAGGCAAGGTACATCAGCACGGCCACGCTGCACATGTACGTCTTGGTGCTCACCAAACCCTGGCGTCCCGCCATCATCGGCAGTAAGAGGGACGATTCTCGCGCCAGCGTGCTCGCCTCCACATTCACCACTCCGAGCACGGCTTGCCGTTTGGGTAGCGCTTCAAGCAGGCGCTTCACCTCCACCGTCTCGCCCGATTGCGAAATGACCACGAGCAGCGTATCGGGCCCAAGAAACGTCAAATGGTGATGCAGCAGCTCTGCCGTTTCCCAAGCCACCGAGCGCACGCCTAAAGCTGAGAGATAAGCCTGCGCGGGGTACGCCGCGAAAAGAGAAGAACCCATGCCGGTGAAAACCACCACCGGCGGCCAACGTTTCACCAGCCGGCCGAGCGCCTGCGCTCCGATGGCGCCGGGGCTCGAGTAGTACTTGCGAACCCCCGCGAGAGCCGCGGGTTGCTGCAAAATTTCGTTCATCATCATGGCGGATAAGTCTTCGCGAGCTTGAAATGAGGCCTTGACGCCGGCAACGGGTCTGCGTTCCGGTGGTAAAACGATTCCCGCACGGCGCTCCGCTTTTCAGGATAACCTAAAAAGGGCGTAATTTGACACGGTGGCTGGGCGGGTAGAGATATCTTCGGTAGGATCAGCCGCGCAGGAATTTTGCGGGGTTCACCGGCGTTTGGTGCACCAACACCTCGTAATGCAGATGGGGGCCGGTTGCGCGACCGGTCATGCCGACGGAGCCAATAATTTGGCCTTGCCTGACTTGCTGCCCATCAACGACGAAAATCCGGTGCAGATGCCCGTAGCGGGTGGCGATACCGTAGCCGTGGTCGATGAGCACTTCGTTTCCGTAGCCCGCTTCCTCGCGGCCTGCTTCAAGGACGATGCCGTCAGCCGTGGCGCGGACGGGCGTTCCGGAGGGCGCTGCGATGTCAATGCCGGGATGAAAAGCTTCCATGCCGCTGAACGGATCAACCCGCTCGCCAAATCCGGCCGTCACTTCACCTTCGACCGGCCAGATGCCCGGGATGTCCGGCGGAAGGGCGCCGGCATTTTTCAGCAACCCGGAAAGCAGCGAATTCCGCGTCGGCACCGCTGCCGCCTGCTCGATTCGATTAAAGGCGTACAATGAAGCGTTGTAGCTTGCGTCGGGGCTCTCGCCGGCCTCCGCCATGAGCGCAAGCGAAACCGGCTCCGTCCGGACTTTGCGGGCTCCGCTAAAGCCGTAGCTCACGGCAACCTCGGAAGCCAGCGACTCCAGTGAACTGAGTTGCGTATCCGTGCGCCGCACCGTGGTTTCGAGCGCGCGGTAGTTGGTTTTCAAAGTTTCGCGGTCCGCCCGCAGATAATTATAGTTTGAAACCTTTAGCAACATCCGGGCGTAGCTCTTTGTCAATGCTGTCAGCCCAACCACTCCAAGCAGGATCAGAGCGAGCAGCCCATAGATTGCCACTCGCGGGATCCGGATTTTCCACGGTCTCCCGTTCGGGCCAACAAGTAGTAACGTGTATAGGTTCTTTTTATCCATTCAGAGGAATAGCGGATAATATGTTTGGCTTGACGGCATCTGGCCGTTTCCCAGCAACTCTCGCCCGTGATCGGCTAATCGCGATCCACACGCCGCCGCAAGAGGGGTAGCAGGAATCCTAATTTGCCGGAATGGGGCTTGTCAAGATTAAAAACGACGCCCACGTGGGATAATTAGTCTGGATAGCCGGTATTCCAGACTGTAAATCGATCGGATTTCATTTCGAGACGATAACTCCAGTGGAAATATACTAAATGGCATATATCCGCGCCAGGAATCTGCGGCAGGGGCGTTTCCGGAGCGCGGAAATCACGGCGGCCAGAGACCGCCGACAGAGTTAAGGTCGCTGACTTCTGACGACATGCATATATCATGCAAGAACAGTTTAGATCCGAGGCGGAATTTCTAACCTGGCTGAGACGGCGCAGTGGACGCAAAGCAGCCGGCATGCTCGTTGGAATCGGTGATGACGCGGGGTTGATTCGGCCCAAAGCAGGGCGGGAGCTGATCCTGACGACCGACTTGAGCATCGAGGGCGTTCACTTCTCGACAAGACTGCACCCCCCCGAAGCAGTCGGGCACCGTGCCCTTGCCCGTTCTCTGAGTGACATTGCGGCGATGGGAGGCGCGCCGAGGTTTGCGCTGGTCGCACTGACCCTTTCAAGGCGTACAGATCGGCTTTGGCTGGAAAAATTCTATGGCGGGATTTTTCGCTTGGCGCGCCGGTTTGGCGTGATGCTCCTCGGCGGCGACACAGCCACCAAGCCGGGCCGGACCGGCGGAATCGCTGCGGACGTCGTGGTCGTGGGAGACGTGGCAAGAGGAAGGGCACTGCTGCGCTCCGGCGCGCGACCAGGAGACGCCGTTTTTGTCGCAGGCACGCTGGGGCTCGCCGCACTCGGGTTACGGGCTCTTCGCTCAAAGTTGAAGAATCCCGCCGCCGCGCTGCGGGCGCATCTGTATCCGGAGCCGCAATGCGCGCTGGGCCAGTTTCTTGCGGAAGAGCGTGTGGCCTCTGCGGCGATGGACCTGAGCGACGGGCTCTCGCTCGATCTTGCCCGCCTGGCCGCGGCAAGTGGGGTGGGCGGATGCCTTTGGCGAGACGCGATTCCCACGGTCAAGCCGGGCGCCATGTCCGCCGCGCGCGGCGTCACGCCGCTTTCGTTGGCACTTAACGGAGGCGAAGACTACAAGCTGTTGTTCACAGTTCCCCAAAGGAGTTTGCCGCGCGTGCCAGCGATTTTTGATGGCGTTCGCCTTCACCGGATCGGAGAGATCTGCGCCTCCGCGCGAGGGATATCGTTGATTGGGAACAACGGCAAGCCGCGCGCCCTTGCCGCGGCGGGTTACGACCACTTCCGGCGCAATTGAAAACCACTGCGCGCTCCGCTATATTTTATGCAGAGGATACGATATGCCTATTTTCGAGTATCAATGCCGTGATTGCGGGACAGAGTTCGAAGCGCTGGTCAAATCGCGCCAGGAGGAGATCACGTGCAAGCATTGCGCAAGCCCTCGCGTCGATCAAAAGCTTTCAGCCTTTGCGGTTGCGGGAGGATCCTCGCGTGTCGAGGAATCCGGGGCGTGTCCCTGCGGAGCGCCGCGCCGCGGCATGTGCGGTGAGTGAGCGCCGTTCCGGATCCGCGCGGCCCCGGCAGAGCCGGGGCAAGCAAGGAACCGGCAGCGGTGTACTACCGCGCAGATTTGATCTTTCATCCGAACTCTTCCACGCAGGGGCGATTCACATGACATCCGGAAAAAGCACGAACACGCATCACAACGCGGACGGGCATTACGAGATTTACCTGATGCGCCACGGCATTGCCGAAGACCGCGATCCCGAGGGCTCCTCGGACGATGCGAAACGCCCGTTAACCCCCGAAGGCGAGGTAAAGGTGCGGGCCATTGCCCGAGGGCTTGACCGCATCGGCGCGAAGTGGGATTGGATTATCACCAGCCCGCTCAAGCGGGCCGTGGAAACGGCGGACGCGTTAACCGACGAACTGGGATCCTCTGCGCCGCGGGATCTTTGCGAAGCGCTGACCCCGGACGACGGATCAAGGCAAAAGGTTACTGCGTTCCTGGCGCAGCATCCCGGCCGCTCCCGCATTCTTCTCGTTGGCCATGAGCCTTCACTGAGTGATCTGGCGTCGGAGCTTATCGGAGCGGGCCGTGAAGCCTGCTTGACGTTCAAAAAAGGCGGATGCTGCCTGGTGAGTTTCGACCAGTTTCCGTCCGCTAAAGCGCCGGGCGCCCTCAGTTGGTGGCTCACGCCTCGACTTTTGCGAAAAATCGGCGCGTAACGCCGGCGTATTTTTTTTCCAGCGACCCTTCCACAGCCCGTCATTCCGGGAAAAGATTTTGGCAATTTGCAGCGGCGCATCATGGACGAAGAATTCTCCAGCGCGTGGACGTCATCGCAGCTCCGGGTTCGGTACGCCGAAACCGATCAGATGGGCGTGGTGTATTATTCGAACTACCTCGTCTGGTTCGAGATCGGCCGCACCGATTTCTGCCATCGGCATGGATTCGCATACCGGCAGATGGAAGAAACGGATGGGCTCTTTATCATGGTGGCGGAGGCGCGGTGCCGCTACAAGGCGCCCGCTCGTTACGACGACGAGCTGGAAATTTGCACTCGCTTGAGGGCGATGCGCAAGCGCGTGCTGACGTTCGCTTACGAAGTTTATCGCCCTCTCACCCACGATCTTCTGGCGGAAGGCGAAACCGTGCACGTCGTCACGGATCGCGACGGTCACCCGCGCGTGCTTCCGGACAAATACCGTGATTTGTTCCTTTCGGGCATCAAAACCGCCGCCCGCTGACGCCGGCCGGAATACGCACGGCGCGTCTGCTTAAGATTTAAAGCTCGTCGCCAGCCATGCCTGCGATTTCCGCAACCCTGATCACTCACAACGAGGCCGCAAACATTGCCCGCGCGATCCGTTCGCTTGCGCCCGCTGATGAAATTGTTCTGGTGGATTCCGGATCGACCGACGGCACTTGCGAGATTGCTTCGGACTTGGGCGCCCGCGTGGTAAGGCATCCGTGGGAAGGCTATGCCCGGCAAAAAAACTTCGCTGCGAGCGAGGCGAAGCACGATTGGATTTTGAGCCTCGATGGCGACGAGGAGTTTGACGATGTCTCGCAGCGCGCCATCGAAAGGTGGAAAAGCCCGACGCCTGATTGCGCGGGTTACCGCTTCGCTCGATGCGCTCGCTATCTCGGGCGTTGGATCCGCCATTCGGGCTGGTATCCCGATTACAAGGTGCGCCTCTATCATCGGCGCCGTGGGAGGTGGCAGGGGGAATACGTTCACGAGTCGGTCAAGGTCGAAGGCCGCGTCGAAACCATGCGCGGGACGATTCTCCACTACACCTGCGACTCACTGGAGGACCACCGGCGGCGCATTGAAGTCTATACCGATCTTGCCGCGGCCGAGATGGCAGCCCGTGGAGCGCCGCTCAATCCTCTGCGCCGGCTTACCGCTCCCTCCTGGGCGTTCGGTCGCGCCTACCTTCTGCACCTGGGCTTTCTGGACGGTACGCCCGGATTCTGGATTGCCCGCATGGCAAGCCGTTACGTCGCCAGGAAGCACGTCAAGTGGGAGGATCTATTGAAAGCAGCAAAGGTCAGCTCCGGGACGAAATAAGCTTTGGCCATCGCCGGTGACTGAAAATGGCCTTTGTTTGTGACCGAAGGCCGCGCCACCCACTTCCGCGTTGCCGTATGTGAGTTCTGTCTTTTGATTTTGTGCGGCGCCTTTGGGATGAATTGTTTCTGCGGATGCTCAAAATACTTCATCTTGACACCGGCCGCGACCTGCGCGGCGGGCAGTGGCAGTTGTTGATGCTCGCCCGCGGTCTCAACGCACGCAGCCACGAGCAATTAATTGTTTGCCCGCGCGAGAGCGCTTTGCACAGCCTCGCGCATGATGAGAGGTTTGAGACGCTGGGGCTTACGCTTCACGGCGTGGGGAGCGCTCGAGCGCTGCTTCGGCTGCGGCGGCTCATTCTCGCCCGGCATTTCCATATCGTCCACGCGCATGACGCGCGCAGCCAGACCGTCTCCTGGTTGGCTTCGTCGATGACGCCAGCGCTGCGAGTGGCCAGCCGCCGGGTGGTCTTTGTTCCGCGGGGCGGCTTGATTCATCGTCTGAAGTACACTCACACCTGCCACGGCGTGATCGCTGTCTCCGCATTTGTGCGAGAGCAACTTGTGCGATCTGGAATTCCATCCACAATAATTGCAGTCATTCCGGATGGGATCGAGTTTCCGGCTCGACTGGCAAGCCCGGCGGAACGGTTGCAGGCACGGCAGAGTTTTCATTTGGATGAGGGTGATTTTGTAATAGGCCACTTGGGAGCATTCACCCCGGAAAAGGGCCAGGAGACTGCCCTCCAGGCGTTTCACGTTGTAGCGCAGCACGTCACCGGCGCGCGATTCCTAATTGCAGGCGACGGACCGTTGCGCAGCGTCCTCATGGAAAGGTACAGGGATCCGCGGGGGCTGACGCACTTCGTCGGACGTCTCGACGACCTGCGTCCGTTCATGAGTTGTCTTGACCTTTTCCTGATGCCATCCCTTTCCGAGGGCTTGGGGTCGTCGGCGCTCATTGCGATGGCTCATGGTGTGCCCGTCATCGCCAGCCGCACCGGAGGGCTGCCGGAAATTGTAACGGAAGGCGAGACAGGCTGGCTGGCGGAAGCCGGGTCCGCGGCGGAGCTTGCCGGGAAGATTGATTTCGCCGCAGCCGACCGGTTACGCCTGGCCGCGATGGGAGAGCGAGCGCGAGAAAAGGCGAAGGGGTTTACTAATGATATAATGGCACGGCGGACGGAAGATTTCTACGCCCGCGTGGCCGCCCGCGCGAAAACGCCGGCTCCGGCGTTGTAATGGCGTCGACGGGTGTTATGGATCTCCCCACCTACGTTCTGTACATTTTCGCCGGTCTTTTCGGTCTCGTCCTGGGCAGCTTCCTGAACGTCTGCATCGTGCGCCTGCCGCACCACCAGTCGGTCGTGGCGCCCCGCTCCCGGTGTCCGCAATGCGGCCATTTCATCGGCTGGTATGACAACCTTCCCGTCATGAGCTATCTAATTCTCAGGGGCCGCTGCCGCAACTGCCGGGGCCACATTTCCGTGGTTTATCCCGCCGTCGAGCTCATCACCGCAGCCCTCTTCATCGCGGCGTTTGCCGAATTCGGCCCATCGGCAAGCTTCCTCAAGGCGATCATTTTCGCCATGCTCATGGTCGTTTTGATTTTCACGGACTTTAGCACGAGGACGATTCCGCATAGCGTGACCATTACCGGCGCCGTTCTCGGCCTTATTCTGAGCTTTTTTGTGCCGGTCAACGACGGACTGGTGGAGTGGATTCTTCGCGAGGCCGGCGTGGTGCTCTCCGGGCCGCTTTCATCCTTCGTGGGCGCTGTCGCCGGCGCACTGTTTGGCGCCGGGCTCCTCTATGGAGTAGCGTGGTGTTTTCGCCGGTTTGGCGACCGGGAGAAGGAATATCTGGGGTTTGGAGATGTCATGCTGATGCTGGTCATCGGCTCGTTCCTTGGAATCCCGCTCGCCTATCTGACGATTCTTCTGGGGTCCCTGGCAGGCACCCTCGTTGCGCTCTCATTCCGCGGACTCGGAAAGGGCTACGCAGGCTATCAATGGCCCTATGGGAGTTTTCTAGGCGCCGCGGCCATCTACGCCATCTTCGACGGCCGTGCGTTGATTTTGGCCTACCTTCACTGGTCGCGGCTTTAGCCCAAAGTAATTCGGATGAGCGCGTCTTTGATCGTCTCCGGCTCGCAAGTACCCAGGGTAATGTTTTCTACAGACGTTCCGGCAGTTTGAAAGGGAGCACACACCGTATTTTGACGATGTGTGCGATTTTGAGCAAGCTGTACGCAGCATCATCGATCAGCGACGGACATTTGCTGTGGCGGCGCTCTCTGAGCGCCGAAAAGCTGGCGGCCAGAGGCCGCCGCTTCAACATTTGGTGTCACCTTAAACGTAATCCCCACTGAGTCTGAAAATGAAAGCTAACCGCGGAGGAACACATGCCCAAGACACAATCCACTAAACCGGCGGCCGGAAAGCCCGGCGCAAGATTGCGGCGCGCGGGCCATCCGGTGCCCGGGCTGGTTGGCCCGCTATTGCAATTTGACCTGGACATGGAAACGGAGAAGCTGCGGCAGGAGGACGTTTGGAAAACATCGTCACGCAATTCCAAGTCCCTTGTGAAGTATCCCGATCTTCGCATCGTATTGATCGCGCTGAAGTCGGGAAAGCGCATCGAGGGGCACAAAACCGACGAGAGCATTTCGATCCAGGTCCTCAGCGGAAAGCTGCGGCTGCATCTTCCCAGCCAGACCGTCGAGCTTCTCCACGGACAACTGTTAACCCTTGAGCGCGGCCTGCCGCACGACGTTGAGGCGCTGGAAGACAGCTCATTTCTGCTGACCATTTCCTGGCCGCGGAGCGCAGCGCGCGTGAAGCCCGCGGTCAACCGGTGGGGAGCTGTTCTCGACTGAAGGCTGGAGCGGCGAGGGGTACGGTAGCGCGGCGGCGCCGCAAGCAAGCCCCGCTTCATCGTGAGCGGCAGAGAACCGGCTGCGAACCTCAGAAGCTGTGAAAAAATCGGCCAGCGATGTCATTCCGAGCAAAGCGAGGAATCCCGCCCTTTTATTTTCAACAAAAAGCAGATGCTTCGCTACACTCAGCATGACAGATTCTAATTTTTTCACAGCTTCTCACACCCTGCCGCGTAATATCAAATTTCCCGGCACGGGCGGATAATAAAATGTGGTGAGGCGCTTACTTCGTTGAACCAAACCCTGATTGAGAAGGCCGAATCGCTTCCCACGCAGCCGGGCGTATACATTTTCAAGGACGAGCGGGCAGCGCCCATTTACGTGGGCAAGGCCAAAGCGCTCCGCCAGCGCGTGCGGCAGTATTTCCAGGAAGCGCGTCCCTCCGACGCAAAACGCGAGCAGATGCTCGAGTCGGCGCACGATCTCGAGTGGATTCTCGTGGACAACGAGAAGGAGGCGATGGCACTTGAAAACAACCTCATCAAGCAATTCAAGCCGCGCTATAACATCCTTCTGCGCGACGACAAAACTTACCCTTATATCAAGCTGACGATGGGAGAACGATGGCCGCGCGTTTACGTGACGCGGCGCGTTAAGCGCGACGGCGCGCTTTATTTCGGGCCGTATTTTCCCGCCGGCCTCGCCTATCGCGTCGTGGACCTGATCCACCGCTGTTTCAAAATTCCCTCCTGTTATGTAGACCTTACACGTGTGCATCCCCGCCCGTGCCTGCAGTATTACATCAAGCGGTGTCTGGGGCCGTGCGTCGAAGGGCTGACCACCGCGGAAGCCTACGCCCAGCACATCCGCCAGGTGCGAATGCTGCTCGAAGGGCGGGTGAGCGAGCTTTCCCGCGACCTTCACGCGCGCATGATCAAAGCCTCCGAAGAGCAGATTTATGAGGAGGCGGCGCGGCTGCGCGATCAGGTTCAAGTGCTCGAGCAGGTGCGCGAGCGGCAGAAGATGGCCGCTTCACGCGGAGACGATGCCGACATTTTCGGCTTCCATCAGGATGGGCCGCAGGTGGCGGTAAACCTCTTTCATCTGCGCGGCGGCCGGGTGGTCGACCGGCGCGAGTTCTTTTGGGAAGACGTTGAGGTGTTTTCCGCGCCCGAGTTCTTCTCTGCCCTGCTCAAGCAGGTCTACCTGGGCCAGCGATTCCTTCCGGATGAAATCGTCATCCCGCTTGAGTTCGAGGACCAGCCGACGCTGGAGGATTTGCTTTCTGAAACGCGCGGCGCCCACGTGCGCATCTTCACGCCGCAGGCGGGGCCAAGGCGCTCCATGCTCGAGCTCGTGGCGCGCAACGCGCATAATTCCTTTGACCGCCGCTTCCGCGTCCTGAAGCCGCAGGCCGGCGAAATGCTGCGAAGCCTGGCAGAGGCGCTCGACCTGGCGAAGCCGCCTCAGCGCATCGAGTGCTTTGACGTGTCGCATATTCAAGGCACGGACATCGTAGCCTCGATGGCGGTTTGGGAAAAGGGCGGGATGAAAAAGTCCGATTACCGCAAGTTCATTATCAAGACGGTGCCGCAGAATGACGATTTTGCCAGCATGCGCGAAGTGGTGGGGCGGCGCTACCGCCGCCTGCTCGACGAAAAAAAGCACTTCCCGGATTTGATCCTGATTGACGGCGGCATCGGGCAGTTGCACGCCGCGGCCGCAGCGCTCGAAGCGCTCGAAGTCATCAACCAGCCCGTCGCCAGCATCGCCAAGAAGGAGGAAATCCTTTACGTGCTGGGCAAAGAGGATGATCCGGTTGTGCTCGACCACCATTCCCCTGCGCTGCGCTTGATCCAGCAAATCCGCGATGAAGCGCATCGGTTTGCGGTCACGTTCCACCGCAAGCGACGCTCGCAGCGGGAGATCACCAGCGAACTGCTTAAGATTCCCGGCATCGGAGAAAAGTCCGCGCGCAAGCTGCTCACGCAGTTCGGCAGCGTTGAGGCCGTAAGGAAGTTATCGGTGGAAGAGCTGGGGCAGGTGGTGACGCCAGCACAGGCGCGGATGATCCGCACCCACATGGCGCAGGAGGAGGCGTAGAGGGTTGCCGGCAAGATTTCTTCTGCTGTCATTCTGAGCGAAGCGAAGAATCTGCTTTTCCCGTTTGATTTACATGCAGATTCTTCGCTCCGCTCCGAATGACAGGCACCCACCTTTTTCGCACAACGGCAAGACGCTGCCTAAGTGAACAGTATTGGCATCAGCGCGGATTATTCATGAAGTTCGGTTCGACAGTCAGGAGGGCACGGTTTTAACCGTGCCGTTAGAAGGCGCCTTGGATTTCCTTGTCTTGCCGGATGGGCGGCCCGTTAAAACGGGCCGCTTATCCGGCAAGACAAAGGGAAAAGAACGACGCAAGCTTTCGCAGGGTTAAAACCCCGCCCTCTTAACCATTCATCAATAATCCAGGTTAGCGCACTTTCCGCTTCGCCCCGTCGATGCCAAAGTCCCAAACGTCGAGGTTGAGCTTGCCCTGTTCCACTTCGCCCAGCGCATACTCGCCCGGCGGGAGCGGGTTCAGCGGTTTAAGCCGGTAGACGCCGGGCGCAACCTCGGAGCGCTCTATCGGAATTTGCTTGCGGGATTCAACAGGTTTCGAGCTGAAGCGGGCTTCCAGGCCTTCGACGACGCGATCATCTTTCCGGGCTTTGGCGCGAAGCAATTGTACGCTTGCGCCGCCCGCGAGCTTCACGTAAAAAGTGGGATTCCGGTTGATCAGCCGCACGCCCGCCGCCGGCCCCGGAAGAATTACGAACGAACGCGACTTGAGGATCGGTCCCGGCAACGCCATGTTCAACGCTGCCCGCTTCCGGTCGCGCGCGATCGACGCTTGCGAGTGGATCAGCGTGATGAAGCGGGTCCCGCCATAGGCGTAGACACCATCCGGCTGCGGCAAACGGACGCCTGGCGCGATCAAAATCCCGGTGTTCGCGGGTAGCTGGTAGGTGTTTTGCGCGGTTCTCCCGGCTTCGCGCAGGATTTGTTCGCGCCTTTGGCGCGTCTCAGCTTCGACGCGTTGCGTAGTGGTAAAATCCACCATTGACAGCGGGACCATCTCCCACTGCGAGCGCTCAACGCTGTAGTAACGCACCCGGTCACCCTCAATCTGGTAACTCTTGACCAATTGATAGCTGCCGTCCTTGAAATAAAGCTTTGTCTGCGCCTGGGCGGACCGCGGCCAGACAGCCGCGGCCAGGATGACGAGCACAAATAAGTTTCTGGTCAGAGCGCGGAGCTTCATATACACTCAATCGTATCGCTTGGTGGTTCGTGTTTTCAAGCTGTGCAAGTAAGCGGCGAGACGGATAGGTTGCCGGAGGAAGCCCATCGCGCCATCGGCTCACCGCGCTTACCTGTGATGAGGCACGTGCTGCGATGCGCCGCTCTATGACGGCTGCGCGGCTATTTCACGAGTGGAAGCGGAAATCACAAACATGGCAGACGTGGTGACATTTGGCGAGGCCATGGTGAGGCTCTCGCCGCCGCATTTTGAAAGGCTGGAGCAAACGGTTTCGCTCGACGTTCGCATCGGCGGCGGCGAGCTGAACGTGGCCGTCGGCCTGAGCCGTCTTGGCCTCAATAGCTCCTGGGTCTCGCGTCTTCCCGAGAATGCGATAGGTAGGATGCTGCAAAATCGTGTGCGGCAAATGGGCGTGGACACGTCGAACATTATCTGGTCGCGGAACGGCCGCGTGGGCTTGTACTTCGTGGAATTCGGCGCCGCGCCGCGGCCGAGTTCGGTGCTTTACGACCGTAAGCACTCCGCCATCAGCGCCATCCAGCCCGGTGAGGTCGATTGGGCGCAAGTCCTTTCCGGCTGCCGGTGGTTTCACACCAGCGGCATCACGCCTGCGCTGAGTGACTCGGCGGCGGCCGTGACCTATGAGGCGCTGCGTGCTGCTCGCGAAGCGGGCGTCCCCGTCAGCTACGACCTTAACTACCGCGGCAAGCTCTGGCCGCCTTCCAAGGCGCAAAGCGTGCAGGAACCCCTCATGGAATATGTGGACGTGCTCATCACCACCGAAGAAGATACGCGCGTGGTGTTCGGCATCGAGTCGTCGTCCCGCGCCGGCGAAAACGGTTTTCAGGAGGTATCCGCCGCAGCCTATCATGAGTCCGCCCGGCGCCTGCAGGAAAAATTCAAGTTCAAGGCGGTGGCCGTCACGCTGCGAGAGAATCCACTGGTTTGGCGGAACACGTGGACAGGCATCGTCTATGATGGCTCCACGTTTTACGACGACGTGAAGTACGATCTTGAGATTGTGGACCGCATCGGCGGCGGTGATTCATTCAGCGCGGGCTTTATCTACGGCTACCTCACGCACAAGTCGTATGCCGCCGCGCTGCGCTATGCGAATGCGTTCAGCGCCCTGAAGCACACGATACCGGGAGACTTTAACTGGGCCAGTCTGTCTGAGGTGGAACAATTGCTGAAAGGCGCCAGCCTGCGTGTGGCGCGATAAGAACAGATTTAACCATTGAGTCATTGGCTCATTTACTCAATGAGCCAATGATTCAATTCCTTGGAGGCGGCCGTGTCTTGGACAAAAGAAAAGGCATTGGAGAAAGTCCGTTCGGTGGGGCTTGTTCCCATCGTACGAACGCCTTCCGCCGAGGACGCCTCACGCGCGGCAGAAGCCATTCTGCTCTGCGACATCGGGATCGCGGAAGTCACCATGACCGTGCCGCACGCTATCCGCGTGTTGGAGGGCGTCACCGCAAAGCATGGCGCCGAAGTGCTGGTGGGCGCGGGAACTATTCTCGACCCCGAAACCTGCCGCGCCGCGATCCTGGCGGGCGCAGAGTTTATTGTCACGCCCACGTTGGATGTGCGCGTCATCGAAGTGGCCCGGCGCTACAGTAAGCCGTGCATCGCAGGCGCGCTAACGCCCACTGAGGCGCTCGCCGCGTGGCAAGCGGGCGCGGACATGGTAAAGATCTTCCCTTGCGGTCCAGTAGGCGGACCGTCTTACATCCAAGCGCTGCGCGGTCCTCTACCCCAGATTGAATTTATTCCCACTGGCGGCGTCACCCTGCAGACGGTACCCCAATATATCAAGGCTGGTGCCGCCGCCGTAGCCGTGGGCAGCGAGTTGGTGAATCTGAAGGCCCTCCGCGAAGGAAAGACTGAAGTGATTACAGAGATGGCGCGGAAGTTTCTTGAAGCCGTCCGCGGCGCGAGAGTAGCAGAGTAGTTCTGCTGCCTCTGCGTGGGACGCCCTCCGGCCGCCGGTTTTCCGGCGCCACAAGCTGCGTCTGGACGCTTTTGCATCGCTTCCATCACACGGCGGCGCGTTCCAGAACGGGGATCAGACGGCCAGCTTCTGGCAGCGGCCGCTGACCTGTACCCATACCGTCTTGCCGAGTTTGGTGAATGAGGCGAGGGTGGGGACCAGTTGCATCAAGACGACGCGCCACCAAACTAACTCCACAACGCTTGGCATTTACCCTGTAAAACATTTGCTGCGCCGCTTTGCGATCCCGCGAATGACCCTCCGCAACCCGCGTCAACGCCAGGATCGTCGCAGAAGCGGCAAACTTGCCTACGACACCCGAGGCCGATGAAATCTTTGCGAAACGAGGCATTCCGGTATTGCCGGATATCCTGGTCAACGCTGGCGGAGCGATCGTCAGCTACTTTGAGCGTACGCAGAACCTCCAACAAGTGTCCTGGGATGAGTTCGAGGTGAACCGTCAGTTGCAGGGCTATCTCAGCCGGGCATACCGCGCGGTAGCAGCCTTGGCGGCGAGCGAAGGGATTTCACTCAAGCGCGCTGCCTATCAGATCGCGATCGAGCGCGTGGCGCGCGCGGAAACGCTCCGCGGACTTTGATCTGCTCTTCCTACGACAGCGCGACAGACGGCAAACATTGAGTTCCACTTTCCGGTGGCCCGCATCGCCGCAAGCTGCCGCGCTGTTATTCCTTCCATCCGGCGCCGGCTGGACGGCCCTCCGCGAGTAAACAATCTTTTTCCTATCTTGCTTCCCAGCCGGACGTCCCTTGGATTTCCCGGCCGCCCATCACCTGCTACTCCCTCCAGACACCCAGCCTGGATCATCCAGTGCGCACCAACAGCGATCTTCTGCGCGCTGCCGCGCGGACACCATGATAGTTAGATATAAACGATGGTGTACAACTATACTTTCGAGTGTCCTAACTATCCGCACAAATGGTATTTGTAGAGTTGTAAGGCGGTGGAGCGCGGGCGTCGGCCCACGGCGGCTTGTACATTAACAAGGCCCGCGCTCCTTGGGCAGAGTAGTCAGGCGGAAAATCAACGCCTGGGATCAAATAATGAAAGGATGTGACGGCCAATGCGTCTACCATGGTTTGTGAAACAGCATACCGAGTGTTTTACGTGCAGCCGGTTTTATTTTAACGAGCTGGTTCAACGGTGCCCGTGTTGCGGAAGCGAGTCGATTCAGCATTACAGTACGGACGATCTCGGCCTTCTTTCCCGTTTTGGGGATCGAGGATCCTATCCCGAGCCGGCGAAGCCTACCTTCGTGCAGTATGCCGAATGAGGCATGGGTCGCTGAGGCTGAATCGGCGGCGTCCGGCGAGATGGGATATGCAGTTGGGCGGCTTTCTAGCGGTCAAGTTCCCCGGTTGGGCAGTACAAATTACACCAAAAAAGAGAAAACAAGACATGGTTCACGACATGATGAGAAAGACAAGCTATCTCCCAATAACAGCATTGCTGCTTGGCGTGGTCCTTCTCGCATCGGGTTGGACGCCAGCGTTCGGCGATTCGGCTGAGGCTTCGAAGCCTCTTCAGGATGCCAGAACGTCGGCCGCTCAACTCCGCGGCGATTCGGTCCAAATGGAGAGTTCTACCAGATCCGAGCTGAGCTGGGAAAGTCATGCCCACCAGATCGATGTCATCAAGGAGCACATCAACAGAACGGGCAAAATCGCAGCCGATTTGCATAACGCTCGCGATGGCGCCGAACCCTGGCAACAGGATGCGATCGACCGGATCACGCCGCTGCTGCAAGAGATGGCGTCCAACGCCGAGTCGATTATCGATCACCTCAACGACCGGAAACAGACGTGGCATCCGGAATATCAGGGCTACCTCAAATCGAACGCTGACCTGGCAACCGATCTGTCAAAGCTGATCGGCGATTACGTCGATTATGGCCAAGCCAAGTCCAGGACTGAGAAGTTAGGGCAGAAGGTGGGATTCTAGGGCTTGAAGGATCCTTGCCTGTTAACGTGACCAGGAGAATTGGAGCGAGTAGCGCGGAGTTGTTTTGTAACTCCGCGGCTTGTAGTCGTGCCATGCGAAGATAAAAGCCGCAGAGTTTCAACTTGCGAAACTCTGCGCTACTTGCTACCCGCGAAGCAAAAACCTCTTGCCGCCTCAATTTTCCGATCCGACGCCGGCAGACGAATCCGAAGACAGAATGGAAGCGCACCCTTCCAGAGTGATCTCGTTGCCTGTTTTCGAGGACGGCCGGTTGGCTTCTTCTTTCTGGATCTGTTCCTTGCTCCTATGCAGCTCCCTTTTCAATCTCTCCTTGATCCCTTCAAACTGCGACGTATCGGTGATGTATTTCTTGTTCGGGTCGATGGAGGTGAGCACTTTGTACTCCTTCAGCGCGCTCAAAGTCCGGTCACCAAAGGCAGGATGCGTAGCGAAGAAAGAAGTTCGGCTGGCATAGCCGCTCTTGGTTGCCATCCAGTCGAACAACGTGATAATTCCCCGGGGATCATAGTTCGCTTTCCATGCATATTGCATTCCCAGCTCGTCCGCTTCCAGTTCCGAATCGCGGCTCACCCCGAGAATATTGATGGTGAAAACGAGACCAAGGCCGTTCATGATGGATTGCAATAGCAACCCCTTGAGCTGATAAGCCAAGTAACTCCCCGCCTGGAAAAGGCCGGGAGCGAAAAGCGAGAGGGCGATAATGCCCGCCATCTGAGCAATGCCGAACTTGTTGGCCCGGCTGGCCATGCGAGCCGAGTGACGCGCCGTCACGTGGCCGATTTCATGAGCGATGACCCCCGCAAGCTCAGACTCATTCTGTGCGGACATGATGAGCCCCGCATAAACAAAGATGAAGCCGCCCGGCAGCGCCATGGCGTTGGCCACCTGTTCGGGCTGCCTATCCATACCAAGCACCGGTCGTCCGTCCTTGCGCACCTCCTGCTGTACGACGTAGACATGCAAAGGTACTTGCAAATCACTATTCTCGGCAACCCTCTGCGCCATTTTGGTGACAAAATCGGTGACCACGCCGTCCTGGAGGGCTTTCGGGAGTTGGCCGCGCTGTCGCGCATTTGCAACTTCCCTTTCTCCAATGGCCACGTCTCTCTGTTGATCGGCAAACGGCTTCGCGCTTCCGCGGTGGCCGATATCCAGCACGTTGCCAAAGCGGCGCTGGCTGGCCGTGCGGCTTGCAATCTGCCGCTCAATCTGCTGGTTCGCAGCTTTCCAGCCCCCTAGAAGGTTGAGGCGGGCGATCTTGACATCCGTCGCAATTTGTCCTTGAAGGAACGTGTACGCTTCGTCCGTGATGCCCTGCTTGATCTTCATGATCTCGCACTGGATCCTTTGGCGCTGGGCTACCACCGCAGGATCGGCCTTGGTGGTGGGTAGCTGCGAAAGCTGCCTCTCCTTCGCTTCCACCTGCTGATCTGCTGCCTTTGCCCGCTTGCTATACGCCTGTTCCCGTGCCTTACTCTCATTTTTGAGAGCGTTAATCTGGGCCTCGACGTCCTTGGGCTTGTAATTGAATTTAACCGCCAGCGCGGCGACTTCAAGAGAAGGCATCTCCTCAACCTCGCCGAGCGGCGGGGGGGCGGTGAATTGGTCAGCGGTCCTCTCCTCGCTCTGCGCGATCGCCGCCTCGGTTTGTGGCGCGGCGGCGGCTTGAGGAGACGGATCACCGGAAAGTGCCGCCGTGGTTTGAATCAGAAACAGGATCGCAAGAGGAATCGAAAGCATTCGCAGCGTGCGTTTGCTCATAAGCATCTGCCTCATTTTTCGATGGGTGGAATTTGACCGCTACAAGACTCCCTGTCTGCTCCGAAGATAGCACCGTTCGAGTCTAGTGGTAAGAATATTTTTGGCTGAATCTTTTGGGTTGAGATCAACACCGTTCGGTTCGCACGATCACCGTCGCGAGGCGATCAGATCTTCTCTCCTCCTCTCGATAATCCACCGCACGACAGCCCCCATTCGGCCTTCGCCGCAGATTAGTGGTGAGAAAAAAAGCGACGCGCTGTTCAGGTTGCTGTTGCCCGGCACTCGTCACTTTTCACTCGCCACCGCTGTCAGGCTTGCTCGCGAGGTTTACCCTGAGCCGGAATACCCGGTAAGAAGGAATAGAAAAAACACATTCGTTCCATAGAATGTTTTGATTGGACGGGGCTAGAGCAAACCGCTAGTCTAAGACTGCTTGAACACCACGTCGTGCTCATCCACTCAGACCTTGATGTCTTCCAAGACGGAAACGCTTCATAGCAGATAACTCTGAGCTCGTCTATTCGGCCAGAGAAGACCCATTCAGGG